>CAJGDC010000019.1 GCA_904502005.1 uncultured Alistipes sp. | reverse complement strand
TCCCGGACCGTTATACCGAAGGCTACGGTATCTCGCGTAAGGGTATCGACATTGCCGCAAAGAAGGGTGTTAAGCTCATTATTGCTCTGGATTGCGGAATAAAGGCTGTCGAGAAAGTGGACTATGCTAAGCAGAAGGGGGTAGATTTTATAATCTGCGACCATCATCTTCCGGCGGAGGAGATTCCTGCTGCCGTAGCAGTTCTTGATCCTAAACGAACAGACTGCACCTATCCGTTTGATGAACTCTCGGGTTGCGGTGTGGGCTTTAAGCTCGTTCAGGCCTATGCTCAGACACACAACATCCCTTTTGAGAACATTGTGTGGCTACTTGATTTACTTGTTGTAAGTATCGCTTCGGACATCGTTCCGCTGGTAGACGAGAATCGTATTCTTGCCCACTACGGACTGCGCTGTCTGAACACCTCTCCAAGCGAGGGACTACTCTCCATTATCAACATCTGCAAGCTTGACCGCTCGAACATCACTATTGACGATATCGTCTTTAAGATTGGTCCGCGAATCAATGCTGCAGGTCGTATGCGCATGGATGAGTACGATGAGAACGACACCCCTTCGGGTGGTTATGCAGCCGTTAAACTCCTTGTTGAGGGTGACGAGGCTGCCGCTACTCGCTTTGGTGGAGTTATTGATGGATTTAACCAGGACCGCAAGAGTATTGACCGCTCGGTAACTCAGGAGGCTCACGACTACATTGAGTCGCACCCAGAGCTTAAGAGCCGCAAGAGCACAGTAATCTACAATCCAAAGTGGATGAAGGGTATTGTCGGTATCGTGGCTTCACGCCTAATTGAGACCTACTACCGCCCAACTGTTGTCCTTACACAGAGCAACGGGTTTGTAACGGGTTCTGCTCGCTCTATTCCGGGCTTTGACCTCTATCAGGCTGTTGAGTCTTGTTCCGACCTGCTTGAGAACTTCGGTGGACATATGTATGCCGCAGGACTTACTATGCGCCCTGAGAATGTTGAGGAGTTTGCTCGTCGATTCAACGAATATGTTGAGGCAAATATAGACCCTAAGATTCTTGTTCCGCAGGTAGAGATAGACTCTATGCTCCTCTTCTCGGACATCACACCATCGTTCCACCGCGAGCTAAATCGCTTCCAGCCTTTTGGCCCTGGAAATAATGCGCCAGTGTTTGCAACCCTCTGCGTTATTAACGAGAAGGGAGATGCGAAGCTTGTAGGCGCTGAGGCTGAGCACCTGCGTATGGATTTGACCCAGACTCAGAAGCCAAATACTACTATTCAGACCATCGCCTTCTCACAGCCAACTCACTACGAGTGGGTGCGCTCTGGGCGACCTGTTGATGTATGCTATCAGATTGTCGAGAACCACTATCGTGGCTCCGTAACAACACAGTTACGCATCAAAGACATCAAACGTAATTCATCTAAAGAATGAAAAAAAACTTCTATTGGATAATACTCTTCGCCACAATACTCTTTGCAGCTTGTGGCGGAGACGATTACCCAACTAACTCACCTTTTAGCGAGCTTCCTGCAGTAAAGATTATCGAAACATCTGAAGAGTGTACATCTATTACTGTAAAGATGGAGGTTGCTGTTGTAGCTGACTATTTTGCCTACATCATCGAGCCTCACACAGAGGTGGTACCAAATTACACACCCGAGGAACTCTTCTCTAAGGGTAACGTCAACAGTTGTGACCATTCTGGCAAGGTAACATTTACAATCAACAACTTGCACGACAGCACCCTATACGATATCCACCTCTGTACCAAAAGTAGCGCTGGACTCTATAGCGATGTTTTGTCAACCACCATCTGGACAATGTCTCTTACAGAGTTCACTATACTCTCACAGAGCCCTACCCAAATCAAGGTTGCTGTACAACTGCCTAACGGCCTCCTTCCATCGTCGAGTGTTGTCAAGTGGTCAATAAGCGACCTGGCAACCTACAACCACAATGGAGGAAATAGCAACTATGACGCTCATCTGTCGCTTTACGAGGCTGTATATGAAAACTTCTTTACTGTAGGCTACGACTTTGATATCTCAAATGACAACCGCATCTTTACAAAGAATGGCGTAGAGTTCGAGCGTTATGAGACACTACAGCCAGGACAACCTATGGTGCTACTTTTGGGCGAGTATGGCGAAGGTGCGCACCTTCTGTGGGGCGATGGATACTACACCCCACTTTTTGAAAATGGATACTTTCGTAAGAGAATACTTTTCACAACTAAGCCAACGGCACTTGCAACCAAACCAGTACTGAGGACAAACATGCTTTCAACGGGCGAAGGTTCTATCTCTATTACGTTGCCAGATGACGCCAATGAGCTGTTCTACACAGTTGTAGATCACTCTCAATATGCTGAGATTGTAAAGTTGCTTGACAACGACGAATCACTACTGCCGTGGTTTACATCTTCAGCTTTTGCTGCAAAGCACTACAATGTAATGCATACAGAGAACAAGAGTAATATCATTAACACAGAGTATCTCAATCTCAAGACAGATGTCGAGTACTATCTGCTTGCCAATGCATGGGGAGAGGGTGGTCTCAAACAGTCGTTTGCAAGTCTGAAGTTTACCCTTGTTGTCCCTCCTGCTGCTCCTGTGGAGGCTTCTAACAATATTATTGCAATCGGTGGCGGAACAAAGGAGGCGGGGCAATACCAATATCCTTACTGTTCAATCGCCTCACTCAAGTATGCTATGAGTCTTGGTTGCTACGCATCGGAGGCTGACATACACTGGACAAAGGATAATCAAATTATCGTTGCTCATGCCGACATAAACGGCAAGATCAATGAACTCTACCCTTGGGAGAACACCCTTGAAGAGATTCAGGCCGCGGGCAAACTTTCAAATGGCGAGACCATACCTTCACTCGAGGACTATCTTAGCACAGTTATGGTCAATGGTAGCTGCACCAAGCTATGCCTACATGTAGAGGCTATCACCAAACCTAAACCTCGTGACGCCGAGTCTCTAAAGGCATGCGAACGAGCCTGCGAGATTATCGTAGAGATGGGTGCACAAAAGTTCTGCGAGATGATTTGCGCCGGTGATTATTTAATGCTCACAAACTGTGTTGTATATGCCAAAGAGGCGGGTATAGATATTGGTGCTATGGGAAGTTCCTGCTCCTACAACTTATTAGAATATCAAGATATGGGATACCGTTGGCACCACCATGACAAGAAGGATGGCTTAAGAAGCACTTGTGTAAAATACTATATCGGCAGACCCAAAAGTTCTCAGCTATCTCTAGGTGCTATCGACAACGATGATGAGTGGCGCGAGATAGAAAGTTTTTCCTCTGTTTTGCGCGGAATTACCACCAACTATCCTAAAAAGTTGATACAACTTTGGCAAGAGCGTTATGGCGAATAGTTATCTGAATAATACTTCTCTATTTTATACAGGATTGCATATCAATAATATCAAACAAAACTTATCTAACTATAAAAATGAAGAATTTTATCTCTTGGACTCTCCTCCTTGCCACAATGCTCTTTGCAGCTTGTGGTGGGGGTGAGGAGCCCGATGGCTCTAATCCTACAAATTCAGACATTACACTCTCTATTGCAGAACTTAAGGCTGATGCAACCTCTCTGTCGGTAAAAATTTCACACACTTCGGCAACCAAGTATGCCTATATCGTAGAGCAAGCCTCTCTGGCAAGCTCAACCTATACTGCCGAAGAGCTCTTTGAAAAGGGAACGACTGGTGCTTGTAACACATCCGGAACCACCTCTTTTACTGTTCGCAACCTTACTGACGACACAGAGTATGCTATCTACATTGTCGCTACAAACCGCGAAAACCAGATGTCAGATGTAGCTGTTCGCAACTTTACAACCACCACCCTGCCGGAGTATCTCCTTAAGTCAAAGAGTTGCACAGGCTTTACTGCATCAGTGCGCACACCTAACACAGTACCTGCATCCAGTGTTATTAAGTGGGCTATTACAGACCTTGCTTTCTACAACCACAATGGTGGTGCTGGAAGTGAGGAGAAGTGGCTTACACGCGACGAGGCTATCTACTCAAACTATTTTACAACTCGCTACGACTTTGATGTAAACAACAACAATAGCGCATTTACAAAAGATGGTGTTACATACTATCACTACAAGACTATCCAGCCTGGTCAGCCTATGATTTTGCTGCTTGGCGAGTATAGCGAGGGTAGCCACAGTGAGTACGGTATGGGTCATTACTCACCTCTCTTTGGTGCTAATAATCCTAATGGATATTTCCGCAAGGAGGTTATTATAAGCACAAAGCCTTCAACGCTTAATCAGCTACCAAGTGTCAATGTTAAAGTTGATTCGTCTGGTAAGGGAACAATCTCTATTGCTAAGCCTACAAATGCAGCATTTTTACACTACCTTATTCTTGACCAGAGTAAGTATGATGAGATTTTAGCCCTGATAGATAACAACACTTCCCTTTTACAGTGGTTTACAAGTTCAGAATTTGCAACGGAGCACATGGGTGCCAAATCATCTAATCAGCCTGTAGTAACAATTTCTGCAGAGTCATTAGGACTAAAGGAAGACACCCAGTACTATGTTCTTGTCACTGCATGGGAGGATGAGAGCGGTATGAAACAATCGTTTGCAAAGGTTGAGTTCACTCTATCACCAGCGGCACCACTACCAACAGATAACACAATTATCGCCCACCGTGGAGGCTCTGCTGAGGCAGGAAAGAGTTCTACTCCTGACAACTCTATCGCTTCGCTTAAGTATGCTATGAGTCTTGGCTGTTACGCCTCTGAGGCAGATATTTACTGGACAAAGGATAATCAGATTATTATCGCACACGCAGATAGTAATTGCAAGATAAATGGTCTCTATCCGTGGGAGAGCACCCTTGCGCAGCTTCAGGCGGCGGGTAAACTATCAAATGGTGAGACACTGCCATCACTTGAGGACTATATTCGCACAGTAATGGTCAAGGGTAGCAAGACCAAGCTTTGTCTTGACATCAAGGCTATTACAAAGCCTAAAACACACCATGCCGAGTCTGTAAAGGCTTGCCAGCGTGCTTGTGAGATAATTGTGGAGATGGGTGCACAAAACTTCTGTGAGTTTATCTGTTCAGGCTATGAGGATATTGTCAAGAATTGTGCAAAATATGCAAACGCCGCAGGTATAGATATTGGCGCAATGGGTAACTTCTCTGCAAGTAAATATAAGGGTTGGGGCTATACTTGGCACAACCGAGACAAAGGCTATGAAATTCCAGCAGATAAGATTAACTCCTATATAAATGCTGGCATGGAGGTCTCTGTATTTACTATCGACTCTGATGCCGATTGGGCACTTATCAGCTCTTACTACAAATCACTACGCGGTATTACTACAAACTATCCTAAAAGACTTCTCGCAAAGGTCCGTAAGTAGAAATTGTATAGACAAACAAAAAAAGATGCAGAAAAATAATTTCTGCATCTTTTTTGTTTTTAGAAATTCTATCGCAACCTATTTGATATTAGCGACATAAACTCCTCACGAGTACGATGGTCTGAGAGGAAGATACCTGTAAAGGCAGAGGTTGTAGTTGCGGAGTCCTGCTTCTCTACACCACGCATCTGCATACATGTATGTGACGCCTCAATAACAACTGCAACACCCAGCGGATTAAGTGCCTCCTGAATAGAGTCACGAATCTGTACAGTGAGTCGCTCCTGCACCTGCAATCTACGAGCAAAGCACTCCACAACGCGGGCAATTTTGCTCAAGCCTGTAATCTTACCATTAGGGATATACGCCACATGTGCCTTGCCGATAAATGGCAACATATGGTGCTCACATACAGAGAATATCTCAATATCCTTGACAAGTACCATCTGGCGATACTCCTCGTTAAACATCGCCGAACGGATAATCTCTATTGGGTCCTCGTTATATCCCTTTGTTAGGAACGACCACGCCTTTGCCACACGCATAGGGGTCTTAACCAGACCCTCGCGATTTGGGTCCTCGCCTAGTAGTTTAAGAACCTCTGAGTAGTGGTATGCAAGCTTCTCAAGGGTCTGCTCATCAAATTTATCTTCGCGCTTATAATTCTCCATATCTATTTACGAAAGTGTTTTCAAAAACTTAACCAACTCTGCCACTGCACGGCCTCGATGCGAGATTGCATTCTTAGCCTCTGCAGACATCTGCGCAAAGGTAATAATTTCTCCCGAAGGTACAAAAAGTGGGTCATATCCAAAACCCTCACTACCCGACTCTTCAGTTGCAATTGTACCCTCTACTCTACCCTCAAAGGTATACTCCACGCCATCAATAATCAGTGCAATAACCGTACGGAAGCGTGCAGTGCGCTCCTGGGCACCCTCAAGATTTTTCAGTAGCAGACGATTATTCGCAGCAAAGTCGTGCCCATCTGTCGCATATCGAGCAGAGTGCACTCCCGGTGCTCCTCCAAGTGCATCTACCTCAAGGCCTGTATCGTCGGCAAAGCAGTCAAGACCTGTCTTGCTGTAGACATAGCGAGCCTTTTGCAGCGCATTTCCCTCAAGGGTCTCTGCTGTCTCTGGAATATCCTCTGTAATGCCGCATTCGCGGAGTGTTACCAACTCAAAATCATCACCAAGCAGAGCCTGAACTTCGCCGAGTTTATGGGCATTATTAGTTGCAAAAATCAATTTTTTCATTCTTCTATTCATAACTTACCAGACCCTCTTTTATAACAGCTGTAGTTCTCTCCTCTGTATTCAAAACAAGATCTTTATACTTAATATCTATCACAGCCTTATCTATTCTATTACAATTCAATATCTCTGCAGGAGAACTACTTTGAATAGTAAAATCTATAGTATAATCAAATCCTTGTATAGAACACAGTCCCGAAATATTAGAGATAACAGCAAGCCTATCCATTGAAACGCTATACTTAAAATCGAAGTGATATGAAATTTTAGGAGGATGAACATCATAATATCCATAGTAAGGTGTTTCATTTACCTTCTCAATGTAAAAACCTCCATCTAAATCATCCCTTGTCTGATACTGAGCAGATAGGCGATCAAGCTTATCAAGTGCAGTAAGTTGCCACTTTACCCCTTCAGATAGTCTTTTTCCGCCAGTAGTTATCTTATACTTATCAAGCATAGTACCATCACTATATACCCTCTTGAAAATCAACCCATCCTCCGCCTCTGTGATAAGATAGTCCTTAAAAAGCACCGCATTTGCAAAGCGTTTTTCACTCTCATTGCCACTCATATATACATCGGTATAGATTGCAAATGAACTGAGAAGATTTGCCTCATGTAGAATATTACTAGTTCTATTGAATAGTAGTCTATCTACAGCATTCTTATCTGGATGATTACCTTCTCCTATTCTACAAGCAGTAAGGAGCAACAGAGCCACAAGAGCAATAATATATCTTTTCATAGCTTACCTCCTCTTTTTTGAATCAATACGATAACCAATACCAACTCTTCCGCAACCACCTATGCCAGTGAGCGAGCCAAGCTCTACAAAACCGAAGAGTTTGCGACCAAATGTGCATCCAATAAGAGTTAAATCTGCCCACGGGAGCGCCATACCACTTCCCGCAGCAAAACCCACAGAGACTGTCGAATAGAGCTGCACCTTCTCACGATAGAGATAGACAAAGCGGAATGAAGGCATAAGGCTTACCATATAGTGCATATCACGGCTCACAACTTTTTTACTCTCCACATGGCGTGTAGGGGTTATCACCGCACCAAAATTTACCGTAACACCACACTGCAACCAACGACGAGAGTGGTAGGCGTAGCTGAGCGAGTAGATACCCGTAAAGTAACTACCTGCTTCATAGGTCTTTGTATTAAGAATCTGTTCGCGAAAACTCTTGTCGGGATAGTAATTATCGGAGTAGGTTGTCATAAATAGAGCCATTCCCAACGATGGAGTTCCCACGCCAAGACGAAGGTCATGCTGATTGACCCTCTTTGGTGTTACTCTGGTAATAGTAACGGTATTATCACCATTATCGTGCTTAACCGTACTACTCTGCGCACTTACTACACCAGTAACTATCAGCGCACAGATTAATAGTGTAATATGTTTCATAAGTTGATATTTTTATTCAGCCTCTATTTAGCAATTTCTAGTAGCTCTACATTATAATCGGCAATACACTTGTCAATCACAGCCTTTACCACAGCGTCTATCTCCGAGCCGTCGGTATAGTCTGCAGGGCAGACGTGGTTGACGCGGTTGTCACGGATAAGGGTATTCATCTCAGCACGCTTTGCCTTGTCTTTTGGATTATAGACAGCTATTGAGTGGCCACCAAAGTTCTTCACAAGGCGCATACATGGTATATCTGTCGTTCCATCGCCCACATAAATCATACGCGAGAAAGGCACTGGGCGACTCTTCTCCTCCATATACCTGTTCACCTGTTTGGTGTCATAGACAGACTCTACACCCTTATTGATTTTGAAGATAAACTGGGTCTTATTTGTATAGTTTACAGCTACGGCTGGCCAGTATGCTATACCATCTATATTATACAAGAAAGAGCATGCATAAATCTTTTGGAACTTATCGGCAATAGCAGTACCCTCAATAATCTCCTTTAGACCCGAAGAGTTTATGTAGTGAAGAATCTTCACCCCACGCTGCTCACCATAGCTATTTATGCGGTCAAACCACTCCATTACGCCCGGATAGAGTTCAACACCCTTTCCACACTCCTGAAAAGCCTCACGACGAAGCGAAATTCCCTTTGCCTGGGCAGCACGAATCATCAGAGCCATATATGTGAGAATCTGATCTGCATCCTGCTCCTCAGCAAGGTCATTAGCCTCACTCCAAAACTCCTTATTACTCTTTCCCACGGCAGGAATAAAGTTATACTCCTGCATATTTCCCGCCGACAAAGTGCCGTCAAAGTCGTAGATAAGGGCTACTGTAAATTTATAACTACTCTTCTCCATATTACAAAGTTAGCAAAATTTTAAGGAAAAAGTTAAAATCCTATTTAATACTAATCATATTAAGGATTGAGCGCTCGGCAGAAGAGCGAGTAGCCTCATCCATAGTAATCTCTGGAGATTCACTCTCAAGGCAAGCGATGATACTCTCAAGAGTTACCATCTTCATATATTTACACTCGTTGCAAGTGCATGAAGAGTCTGTAGTCGGAGCAGGTATAAAGCGTTTATTTGGGATTTTACGAGCCATTTCAGCAAGTATTCCTGCCTCGGTGACTACGATAAACTCTGTAGCCTCACTCGCTCCACAATACTCCAAAATACCCGCTGTAGAGCCTATATAGTCGGCAGTATCTGCAACTGCCTCCTTACACTCAGGATGAACAACAACCTTTGCCTCTGGATGCTCACTCTTAAGAGCTAAAATTCCCTCGACAGAGAACTGTTCGTGCACATGACAAGCTCCATCCCAGAGCACCATATTATCTCTGCCGGTTATCTTTTTAATATAACCACCGAGATTTCTATCTGGTGCAAAAATTATTGGTTGCTCGCGATCAATACTCTCTACTACCTGCAGCGCATTTGAAGATGTGCAGCATATATCGGTTAGAGCCTTAACGCCAACAGTGGTATTTACATAGCTAACAACTACATGGTCGGGATATTGAGCCTTAAAAGCTGCAAAATCCTCAGCGTCGCAAGACTCAGCAAGGGAGCAGCCCGCCTCTGGGTTAGGAATAAGGACCTTCTTATCGGGCGAGAGCACCTTTGCAGTCTCAGCCATAAAGTGTACACCGGCAAAGAGAATAACCTTTGCCTCTATATCCTTAGCCTTTACAGAGAGGGCGAGTGAGTCGCCTAAAAAATCGGCTACAGCCTGCACCTCGGGGTTAGTGTAGTAGTGGGCAAGGATTACCGCATCCTTCTCCTTTTTTAGTTGCGCAATGCGAGCAGCGAGCGCGGCAAAGTTTTCAACCATAGTTGTTATTTTTAATTGTTATTTAATTTTTTAATTATAAATAAATATATAATAATATAAACTAACAATAACAATAAAGGCTGTTGAAAGTGTTGGTAACTTTTTCTAAAAAACAGCTTTGTTATTATCTTTTAGCAACTATTTTTTTCGCTCTCTATAACTGATTGAAAGTAAGTGTTGAGTGTAAAGTTTTCAACAAATGTTAATATCTGTTTTCAACATATAAACATACTTTTTTATCAACAATCGTAGTTGAAAAAAGTGGTAGAAATTGTTGGTAAATTTTGAAAACTTTTTCCCTTTTCAACACCTCTTAAAAACTCTCGAAGTTATCAACTATAACTCACAAGAAATTAACAATCTTTCATCAGCTTTTCAACAACTTTTTCAGCTGCTTGTCTATAATATTTTTCTACCTCTGCTGTTGTATTTACTGCTGGTGTTCCGTTGTCACTACCCTCCATAATTGCCTGAATAATAGGTATTTGCGCTAATAGTTTAACACCTGCAACCTCGGCATATCGGGCAGCACCGCCATTACCGAAGATATAGTAGCGATTGTTCGGAAGTTCTGCAGGTGTAAACCATGACATATTCTCAATAACACCAAGAACAGGTATGTTAACATTCGGATTTCGGAACATCTCAACACCCCTAACAACGTCAGCCACAGCAACTTGCTGAGGAGTTGATACGATAACGGCTCCATCAATAGTTAATTCACCAATTATTGACAAATGAATATCACCAGTTCCAGGAGGAAGGTCAATAAGCAGATAGTCCAATTCACCCCACTGTGTCTGGTGGATAAGCTGTCTAAGGGCGCTATTTGCCATAGTGCCTCTCCAGAGCAGGGCATCGGTAGGACGGATAAACATTGCAATAGAAATAATTTTGATATTTCCCACCTCAGCAGGAATAATATAGTCACGTCCGTCAACCTGCACAGCATCAGGGAGATAATCCTCTACACCGAACATTTTTGACTGTGAAGGACCGTAAATATCGGCATCAAGAACACCAACTTTATAGCCCATATTTGCAAGTGCAACGGCAAGGTTAGAGGTCACTGTGCTCTTACCTACTCCGCCCTTACCTGAGGCTACGGCTACAACTTTTCCGATAGTAGAGGTTGTACTATTGCGCTGCATATCCTCTATCTGTTCCTTACGCTTGGCAGAGTTGTTCTCTCCCTGCTTAATAAAGACAGTAACTGTGCTATCGGGGTATAAATCTTGTATAAGTTCTTCTACACGATTTTTAATCTTTACGGCAAAAGGGTCGCGAGATTTTCGGAAGCGGAGGGCGACGGTAATCTTCTGCTCGGTGGCAGAGATACTCTCTACAAAACCTCCATCAACCAGATTTTCCTCTGTTTCAGGATGTACTACAGAGGCAAGTATTGCTCTAATTTCTCTATCCATTCTCTTTTTAATATCTTTTATTACGACAAAGATATAAAAAAAAGTAGTAACTTTGTCGCAGTTATAAATAAACATAGGTATTATAGTTCCAATTATGAGTAAAGAGTTTAAGAGATATTTGGTAACTTCGGCACTGCCGTATGCCAACGGACCGGTACATATCGGTCACCTTGCAGGTGTATATATCCCTTCTGATATCTATACCCGCTATCAGCGTCTTCGTGGTCGTGATGTTATCCACGTGTGCGGTAGTGACGAGCACGGTGTGCCAATCACTATCAAGGCTAAGAAGGAGGGTATCACACCTCAGCAGGTGGTAGATCGTTATCACGAGATTATCAAGAACGCCTTTGCAGGTCTTGGTATTGAGTTTGACATCTACTCTAGAACATCTTCTGATATGCACACAGTTACAGCTTCGGACTTCTTCCGTAAGCTATACGACGAGGATAAGTTTGTAGAGCAGACATCTGAGCAGTATTATGACGAGGAGGCTAAGATGTTCCTCGCTGACAGATATATCACCGGTACTTGTCCTAAGTGTGGCAATGAGCGTGCATATGGAGATCAGTGTGAGTCTTGCGGTTCTACACTCTCACCAGATGAGCTTATAGATCCTCACTCAACTCTCTCTGGCTCTGTACCTGTTAAGAAGGCGACAACCCACTGGTATCTGCCACTGAATGACTACGAGCAGATGTTGCGCGAGTGGATTCTTGAGGGTCATAAGGAGTGGAAGACTAATGTTTACGGTCAGTGTAAGAGTTGGCTTGATGGTGGTCTTCAGCCACGTGCCGTAAGCCGTGACCTTGATTGGGGAATTCCTGTGCCAGTAGAGGGTGCAGATGGTAAGGTTCTCTATGTTTGGTTTGATGCTCCAATTGGCTATATATCTGCTACTAAGGAACTTACACCAGATTGGGAGAAGTATTGGAAGAGTGAGGATACAAAGCTTGTTCACTTTATTGGTAAGGATAACATCGTCTTCCACTGCATTGTATTCCCATCTATGCTCAAGGCTCATGGAGATTATATTCTTCCAGAGAATGTTCCTTCAAATGAGTTCCTAAACCTTGAGGGTGATAAGATTTCAACCTCAAGAAACTGGGCTGTTTGGGCACACGAGTATCTTGAGGATATGCCTGGCAAGGAGGATGTTCTTCGCTATGTTCTCTGTGCAAATGCTCCTGAGACAAAGGATAATGACTTTACCTGGAAGGACTACCAGGCTCGCAACAACAATGAGCTTGTAGCTGTGCTTGGTAACTTCGTAAATCGTGCCCTTGTGCTTACACAGAAGTACTATGGAGGTGTTGTTCCAGCATGTGGTGAGCTTACAGATTACGATAAGCAGACTATTGAGGAGCTTTCAACTATCAAGTCTTCTCTTGAGCATAACATTGAAAACTACCGATTCCGTGAGGCTCTAAAGGATGCGATGAACTTCTCTCGCATTGGTAATAAATACCTTGCAGATTCTGAGCCTTGGAAGGTGGTAAAGACTGATACTGAGCGAGTTAAGACAATTCTATACATCGCTTTGCAGATTACAGCTAACATCGCTACAGCTATTGAGCCGTTTATGCCATTCTCGGCTGCTAAGATTCTTAAAATGCTTGCTGTTGAGAAGTTTGGTTGGGACTCTCTTGGCTCTATGGAGCTTATTGCAGCAGGTCATACTATCGGTACACCTTCCCTACTCTTTGAGAAGATTGAGGACGAGGTTATCCAGCGCCAGATTGACAAGCTTGAGGCTACTAAGGCCGCTAATGCAGCTGCGGAGGTTAAAGCAGAGCCACAGAAGGAGGAGTGTACCTTTGATGACTTCCAGAAAATAGATATTCGTGTATCTACAATCCTTGCTGCTGAGAAGGTGGCTAAGACAAAGAAGCTCCTTAAGCTTACAGTAGACACTGGTATTGACCAGCGCACAATCGTATCTGGTATTGCCGAGCACTTTACTCCAGAGGAGCTTGTCGGTCAGCAGGTGCTTGTTTTGGTAAATCTCCAGCCACGTGAACTTAAGGGTATTCTCTCTCAGGGAATGATTCTCATGGCAGAGGATGCGACTGGTGCTTTACGTCTTGTGCAGCCATCTGAGGCTGTTAAGGCAGGTTCTATGGTTGGTTAATGTTCCACGGGGAACAATCTTGTTGTGATGGAACTTAATTGGGAAGAGTTAGGGTTTGATTTTAATCCAACGGGTGGTGAGAATCTTCGCACCTATTTTAAGGATGGAGCGTGGAGTGAGCCAGTATATACGACTGACGAGTATATACCCGTACATGTAGCCTCAGCTTGTCTAAACTATGGTTTGCAGGCATTTGAGGGTCTTAAGGCATTTCGTGGTGTGGATGGAAAGGTGCGTCTTTTCCGTCCACATGCACATGTAAGACGTATGGCTGCAGGTGCAAGAAAACTCTGTCTGCCAATGGTGTCAGAGGAGTTTTTTGTTAATGCTTGTGTAGATATTGTAAGGAGAAATCTCGAATTTTTACCCCCTTATGAGTCGCGTGCGGCGTTATATGTGCGCCCAGTTCTCTTTGGAACTAAGCCTTGCCTTACAGTTCAGGCATATAACGAAGCGGGTTTTTGTATCTTTGCTACACCTGCGGGTCCATATTTTAAGGAGGGCATCCACCCTATTGATGCAATTATAAATCGTAATCAGGACCGTTCTGCTCCGCTTGGCACAGGTGATGTGAAGGTGGGTGGAAACTATGCTTCAAGTATGCTCTCTTGCCAGGAGGCGCACGATTTGGGCTATAAGGCGGTGCTTTATACGGAGTGTATAGAGCATAGATATATTGAGGAGTGTGGAGCTGCAAACTTTATTGCTATTAAGGGTAATAAGTATATTACTCCAAAATCTCCATCTATTCTGCCATCTATTACCAACGACTCGCTGCGTCAAATAGCAAAAGATAAGGGTTTTGAGGTTGAAGAGCGTCCGGTAGATATTGCCGAATTGCCTACTTTTGATGAGTGTGGCGCCTGTGGTACAGGTGCTGTAATTACCCCTCTGGGTAATGTTTACGACCCGAAAACTGGTAAAACAATCCACTTCTGCGACGAGACAGGACCAGTTCTGCTTGACCTCTATAATACCCTGCAGGATATTCAGTACGGCAGAGTTGAGGATAAGTACGGCTGGACAGTGGAGGTTTAGCTTTTTAGAGGTACAGACTTCGTCTGTGTATTTATTCGGATTTAGGAAAAATACTTTATCGTTGGCTCACCTTCGGTGACCCGACCCTGCTGCGCCTCGGCAATATCAGCCGCTGTGCAAGCACCATAAAAGCCGATGCTTGAATATTTGTGAGCTAACTCACATTTTCAAGTATCGGCTTTTACACTTTTAGTGCGCGACTATTGTTGCACTCGGCTTAATCGCAGCGTTCCACGTGGAACATTATCTTCCAAATCGCATCAGCAGCACGTTAATATCTGCAGGAGAGACTCC
The DNA here is from genome assembly GCA_904502005.1 of uncultured Alistipes sp. Classification (GTDB taxonomy): domain Bacteria; phylum Bacteroidota; class Bacteroidia; order Bacteroidales; family Rikenellaceae; genus Alistipes. The sequence goes on along the minus strand of CAJGDC010000019.1, from coordinate 16,060 downwards.
TGGAATTCGGGATGCTTGGGCGATAGTAATTGGGCGGATTTTTTGCAATTTTTGACGAGCCTCAATGGTTAGCGACTGCATTGATGAGTAGTCAAAATTCTCAGGAATTACTATATTCTCCAAGCGGTGCAGCTTTTCGGCAACATTTTTTTCTCGCTCAATATATCCGCTATATTTAATCTCTATCTCAGCCTCTTCGACAATCTCTGCAGTGATATTGTTATTCTTGACAAATTTTTTGAGTTTTGGTAGTACTTCAACAAGCTCTGGCAGGGTCAAGTCGTTTCTAATCGCTAGGTCAAAAATTTTCTTTCCTTGCGTAATAGGTGCTAAATTACGCGAAATTAAATAGTCTTGAATTTCGGATATTTTGACACTCTGTTCACGGGTGTATAAAATAAGCGAATCTAGAAGCGATTTTTTTTCTGCAAATTTTTGGTATCTATCTTCAGAAATTAGACCTAAATTATATCCTATTGGGGTGAGTCGCTGGTCGGCATTATCTTGGCGGAGCAAAATTCTGTATTCTGCTCGAGATGTAAACATTCGGTATGGCTCATCAACACCCTTTGTGACAAGGTCGTCAATAAGCACACCTATATATGCTTGGTCGCGCTGAAGAATTACTGGCTCCTTGCCTGAAACCTTGCGAACAGCATTTATTCCTGCAACGAGTCCCTGAGCTGCCGCCTCCTCATAGCCAGTAGTGCCATTTACCTGACCGGCTAGGTAGAGATTATCCACAATCTTACTCTCTAATGTATGGCGCAGCTGTGTTGGTGGGAAGTAGTCGTACTCAATGGCATAGCCTGGGCGATAAACATGGGCATTCTCAAGACCAGCAATCTTGTGTAGTGCCTCAAGTTGTATGTCGTATGGTAGTGACGATGAGAAACCATTTAGATACATCTCGTTTGTCGATGCACCCTCTGGCTCAAGAAATAGCTGATGCTGCTCCTTGTCGGCAAAGGTGCGAAGTTTATCCTCAATGCTTGGGCAGTAACGAGGGCCAATGCCCTGAATTGTACCATTGAAAAGTGGCGAGTCCTCAAATCCACGACGCAAGGTGTCATGCACCTCCTTTGATGTATATACAAGATAACAAGGTTGTTGACTCTTTACAGGCTCACAACTATCTGAGAATGAGAACTTTGCGGGATTTTCATCTCCATATTGAGGCTCAAGTCTGCTGAAATCAACTGTTCGGGCATCTATTCGCACTGGTGTTCCGGTCTTCATTCTGCCCACCTCAAAGCCCACTTTTTGTAGGGATTCGGTCACTCCGAAACTTGCAGCATCGCCGGCTCTGCCACCAGTTGCATTTTGGCGGCCACAGTGCATAAGTCCTGAGAGGAATGTTCCAGCTGTAAGCACCACTGCGTTACACTCAAAAACCACCCCCATTTGCGTTTTTACCCCCTTTACGCGCACCTTTTCGCCTGTGTGGTCAAAGAGTATCTCTACTGCAGAATCTTGCCAAATAAAGAGGTTTTCTGTGTTTTCAAGCTCCTCGCGCCACAGTGCGGAGAATCTACTTTTGTCACATTGTGCTCGTGGTGACCACATCGCCGCACCCTTAGAGCGGTTGAGCATGCGAAATTGGATGGTTGACTGGTCGGTAATAATAGCGGTACGACCACCCAAAGCATCTATTTCGCGGACAATTTGACCCTTTGCCACTCCTCCAATAGCGGGATTGCAGGACATAGAGGCAAATTTGGTCATATCCATAGTGAGCAGTAGGGTCTTTGCACCTAGTCGAGCCGCGGCACTCGCTGCTTCACAACCGGCATGTCCACCACCGATAACAATTATGTCATATACCATCATCTATACCCTACTTTTTAGGGGCAAATTTTGCCGTAAATAACTCTAAGTACTTATCCTCCTTGCTGTGCATAACAGCCTCTGTTTCTGGTGTTTTGTCGCCCTGTCCGCAGAGGTGTAATACTCCATGAACCACTACCCTAAGCATCTCTGATGCGGCAGTTGTCTTATAAATTCGGGCATTATCCGTAACTGTCTGATAATCAATATATATGTCGCCAGAGATATAACCATCTTCAAGATTTGAGTAATCAAAGGTGATGATGTCTGTAAAGTAGTCGTGACCTACAAAGTCTATATTCATCTGACGGTGAACATTTGACGGGCAGAAGATGTAGTTTATCTCCCCTATTTGAAGGTCTCCCTCACAGAGAGCCACCTCGCGTAGCCACTCTCTTATAGCTCTTTTGTGTCGTAGGCGGTAGTCACACTCCTGACAGTAGTAATTGATATCCATACTATTTGAAAAGGTTGCTTGCTTTCATAGTAACTTTTGGATTTGGAGAGTGAATTGCAAATAGAATCTTATACTCTAAATCCATAGTTGCAGGGTTTACCATTGAGGCTATAGTGCCTATTTTCTGGTTTTTAACCACATTATCGCCCTTTTTTACACACACCTCCGAGAGGTTTGCATAAGAGGAGATATACTCTCCATGGGCGATATAAACGTCATATTTGTTGTTGATTTTGTTTCGCGAAATTCGTACAATTTTTCCCTCATATATAGCGCTAATACCTGCCCCTTTACTTCCGACAATTTCGGCGGTATTTGCATTGTAGCGCACTACCCTACCACCTGTTACAGGTAGTTTTAGCCCCTTGGTTGTGCTGCTGAAACTATTTCCCGACTTGTTTCCCTTTGTGAGTTTGCGAAGCTCTGCGATAGCCTCATTTAGGCGCTTCTCATGCTCTGCCATAGAGGCTTGGACACTCTTCTCCTTCTTTGTCATCTGGCGAATTGTCGCCTTGGCAAGGTCGCGCTCCTCACGCATCTTCTTGCGCTGCTTGTCAAGCTTCTGCTTGGCAACGGCAACCTCTTCACGCTTTGCGGTAAGACTCTGACGCTCCTTTTGAACTGCCTCACGAGTCTGTGTAAGGTGTGCAATCTGTTGCTTGCGGGCAACGGTTGCAGAGCGCAAGGAGGCTATACGATGTGCAAAATCAAGGGCTGTAGAGGATGAGAAGATATATGCTAAGGTGCTGTTGTGGCGATAGTTACGGTATGCCTCGCGAGCCATTCTTTGGCAACTAACCTCAGCTGCCGTGAGCTCTTCAGAGAGCTCCCCTACTCGTTTTTCAGCATCTTTAATATCCTGCCCTAACTGCTTAATCTGCTTATCTCGCGCGGCAATAAGTGCATTTCTCTTTTCGATTTGTCGCGCCAGAGAGTTTACTAATTTCTGCTTGGAAGACTTATTTTTCTTAAGCTTTGATAGCTCTTTCTCCTCCTTTTCTATGCTTGCCTCAAGGTTGTTAATGGTCTTACGCAACGCATCCTCGCTCTGTGCTTTGAGCGACGGTAGAGCCACTAGGGCGAGCAGTATAAGTGTTACAATTCTTCTCATTCTTTACCCGCTTTTTGAGCCTCTAATCTTGCCTTTTGAGCCGCAATGCGACTCTCTATCTTTGCTGCATCTGCACCCCTCTCGAGCGCCTTACGCCAATAGGTTTGTGCCATGAATGTACTGCCAAGGGCGTCTAAAATATCGCCATAGTGAAGGGCAAGCTCTGATGAGTTCTCTCTATCAAAACTCATAGCCTGCTGCATCACCTTTTTAGCCTGCTCATACTCTCCTAATTTGTAATATACCCACGCAAGGGTGTCGAGATAGGTGGCATTGTTTGGGCTGAGCTCAGTAGCCCTCTTTGCCATCTGCAGAGCCTGCTTAAGACTCTTGTTATTGACACTAAGGTGGTAGGCAAAGTTGTTGAGCACAATGGCATTATTCATATTGAGATTCAGCGCTTTGTAATAAGCGTCGTACGATTTTCTCTGCTCGCCAAGCTCATGATATTGATCTCCAATGCTACCCCACAGAGAACTCTTTGCCTTGCTATCTTCTGCAAATTTGAGCGCAGAGCGTAGGGTAGCTATTGCACCTCGGCTATCACCCCTTTGCATCTGTATCCACGCCTTGAGATTCCAGAAGTTTGCCTTGGTAGGGTAGAGAGAGGTTGCTTGGTCTACGTAAATCTCCAGAGAGTCCAGACGACCAAGATGGTGCTCAATCTCTATTATTCGCCCCAGCTCATCCTCTGTAGGACGGCGATTGGCTATTCGTTGCTTTAGAAGCACCAGAGCCTGCTCAATCTTGTTGGCGGCAATTAGGTGGACAATATATGTGTCGATAACCTTAACATCCTGAGGATGAAGTTGATAAAGGCGTGTAATTATCGGCTCAATAAGTAGGAAATTCTTACGATAAAAGTCTCGTTTGGAGGTTATACTCTCAACAATAGAGATTTTTGACGCGAGAGGTACACTCGGAATTTCAATAATGTTGCGCCATGCCAAAAGCATCTCGGTATATCGCTTGCGACTATCCAAAAAAGAGGCGTAGCCATACCAGGCGTCTGCATTTGTCTTATCTAAAGCGATGGCTGTGTTAAAGGTCGCATCGGCAAGTGAATCGGCGCCAATGGCTGCATAAACATCGGCTAATGCAAGTTGGTTATTTGGGTCATAGGGTGCAGATTCTACCAATTCTACTGCGCTTTTGAGGGCTTTATCGCCCGCTCCGGCCTCGAGGTAGATCTGCTGGCGCATGCGGCTGAAAAAGTCTATTTTGCCCAGCTTCAGCTCGGCAGAATCCAGTACTGCAATAGCCTTGTCGTTCTCCTTGGTCATCATGTGCAGTATGGCAAGAAGGCGGAAGTGGTCTGGGTCCTGCCCATCCGTAACAAGGCGTTGCAGGAGTTGCTTGGCACGGCTGTACTTTTTTGCCCTCAAGCTACGCTCGGCAGCCTGATGAAGTAGGTGATGGTTGGTACTGTCGGCTCTAATGGCTCGCTCCGCAGCCAACCACGCCTTTTCATCGTCGCTCTCAATGCGAGAGAGAAGATATGCTGCAGGCATATAGTTAGAGTCAGCCTTAAGAGCCTCATTTGTAAGACGATAAGCCGACACGGTATCGCCGTAGATAGTAAGACGCTTCAGGGCGTCGGTATATAGACGGAGTGGCTTGCTTGTTCGCGCAACTGTGCGCTGTGGAGCCAACACCCCACAGAGCAGAGCTACCGCAACGGTTGCGTATAGAGCAAGCCTTTTCATCAAACTTTACAGTACGCTGTCAAACTGGTGGAGGAAACGAACATCGTTCTCAAAGTAGAGACGAAGGTCTTTGACTCCAAACTTGAGCATTGCAATACGCTCAACTCCCATACCAAACGCGAAGCCAGAGTACTCGTTAGGGTCTATATTGTTGGCAATAAGGACATTAGGGTCTACCATACCACAACCCAAAATCTCCAACCAACCGGTACCCTTACATACAGGGCAACCCTTACCGCCGCAGAGGTTACAAGATACATCTACCTCGGCAGAAGGCTCTGTGAATGGGAAGTATGATGGGCGCATACGAATCTGGGTATTCTCACCAAAGAGCTCCTTTGCAAAGTAGAGCAGCGACTGCTTAAGGTCTGCAAAAGAGACGTTCTTGTCGATATAAAGACCCTCAATCTGGTGGAAGATGCAGTGTGCACGATAAGAAATAGCCTCGTTACGGAACACACGACCTGGGCAGATTACGCGGATAGGTGGCTTCTGACGCTCCATAGTACGCACCTGAATAGACGATGTGTGGGTGCGGAGCAGAATATCCTTCTCACTTGGCTCTGAAGAGTTCTTCTCAATGAAGAATGTGTCTTGCATATCGCGAGCAGGGTGCTCTGGTGGGAAGTTGAGTGAAGAGAATACGTGGTGGTCATCCTCAATCTCCGGACCATCGGCAATAGTGTATCCCAGACGAGCAAAAATCTCACAAATCTCATTCTTAACCAGTGAGATAGGGTGGCGAGAGCCGAGCTGCTCTGCGCTACCTGGGCGGCTCATATCCTCGATCTTCACATCGGCAGAGGCCTTAGATGCTGCAGCCTCACGCAGAGCCTCTATCTTTGCAAGGATTGCCTGCTTGAGGGCGTTAATCTTCTGTCCATACTCACGCTTAAGCTCTGGAGCTACGCTCTTAAACTGCTCCATCAGGGCTGTGAGCTCACCCTTTTTTCCAACCATTTTGACGCGGAAATCCTCGATTTCTGCTGGAATCTCAGAGTTGAATTGTTCTACTCTGGTCAATAAGTCTTTAATTTTGCTCTCCATTATAGTTATATTTTGTATTTTCTGCAAAAAATCATACCTTTACGCTCGGTTAGTGAGCTTATTGGGTAAGTAAGGGACAAAAATACAAAAAAAATAGCAAATGGTTCGCAAAATACTAATATTTATACTCTCTTTACTCTCTGTTTCCTCTCTTCGGGCAGAGGGTGTGGGCCTTGTGCTTAGTGGCGGAGGTGCAAAGGGGTTGTATCATATTGGTGTTTTAAGGGCTCTGGAGGAGAATGAGGTGGCTATAGATTATGTAGCTGGTACATCTATGGGCTCAATAATTGCGGGACTATATGCTGCAGGTTACACACCTGAGCAGATGCGAGAGCTCGCCCTCTCTGGCGATTTGGAGAAGTGGGTGTCGGGGCGACTCGACAAGCGTCACTATAGATACTATCGCGAGCAGGGAACTCCGCCAACACTGCTCACGTTGAGATTTAATATTGCCAGAGATTCGCTTAAAAATGGCAAAAAAGCTCCTCTGGCACCTACGGAGACAGTAAGGCATCCAATGATGCAGCTGCCTACTGATATTATCACATCCACACAGATAGACCTTGCGCTTAACGAGATTTTCCGCCCGGCTACAGTGGCAAGTAATGGCGATTTTAGGCAGCTGATGGTCCCATTTTTCTGTGTTGCAGCCGATATGAATGCTCGTGAGGCTGTTGTTTTTCGTGATGGAGATTTGGGTGAGGCTATTCGCGCCTCTATGTCTATTCCTTTTGTCTTTAAGCCGCTGAAAAAGGGCGATATGCTACTCTATGATGGTGGTGTGTTCAATAACTTTCCGTGGCAATATATGATTAAGGATTTTGCTCCTGACCATATCATTGGCGTGAAGTGTACAACCGACAATAAAGATGTTACGGAAAATAGTAATGTCATTGATCAGGCGATGATGTTTATCATGACCCATACTGACTATAAACTACCGGAGAAGGGCAATATCCTTATCGATAGGGCGGTGGATGTTGGTATGCTTGAGTTTAATAAGGCGGAGCAGATCATAGCGCAGGGATATGAGGATACGATGGCGCGTATAGATGAGATTCTTCAGACCATACCGGCTCGCCGTACAGAGGAGCAGATGGCTGCTCGCCGTAAGGCCTTTGTTGCGAAGATGCCTGAGATGAGACTCTCTCGTCCAAAGATTGAGGGGCTTACTCCGCAGCAGGAGCAGTATGTGCGTGCGGTGATGCTTGCCCGCAAGAGGGACAATGACTCGCTCTCTACATTTGCAGACTTCCGAGCAGGTATCTACGACCTGCTTGCAGAGCGCGACTTTGTGGTTGAGTATCCACGCTTTGAGTATAACGCTCAGAGTAAGACCTATGTGCCATATCTAACCATCCGCCAACAACCATCTTTGCGACTTACCGTAGGTGGTATGCTCTCATCTACGGCGTATAACCAGGTGCGATTGGGTCTTAAATATGAGCATATTGGCCGCGTGGGTCTTAATGGTGGAGCAAACCTCTACTTAGGAACTGTATACAATGCCGGAATTATAGGCGGTAGGGTATTTGTGCGCCCTCGCCGACCAATATTCTTTGACCTTAACTATATCTTCTCTGTCAGAAATACCGCCTATGGTAACTTTGGCAACCTCTCTCGAGTAGACAACACCCTGAAGAAGAGACATCGTGAGCAGTATGGTTCATTGACCGCAGGTGCCTCAACATCAAATCGTTCACTTGTGGAGGCAACCTTTAATGCCGGTCAAAATTACTACCTCTTTGAGGGGGATGATAACCCTACAAGGTTTACATTTTTATCTACTCGTTTGCAGTTCCGCAGAAGTACTCTCGACAACCCCGTCTCACCAATCAGTGGTAACCGCATAGCTGTGTCGGGAATATATGTTAATGGCCACGATAAGTGGATTGATGAGTTCGACTATGGCTTGACGCGCGAATTCTCTGAGCGTAGAGAGTGGTTGGGTGCAAAGGTGTCATGGCAACACTACCTTCCGTTCTCTGCAACTCGTTGGTTTACTTTTGGTTATAGCCTTGAGTGTGTCTATACCAACCACCCTCGCTTTGATGACCTGAGGGTGACAAATGTCTCACTGCCACAGTATGCCCCAACCTCTCATTCGCAGATGATGTATATGCCCGACTACCATTCGTCACGCTACATTGCTGCGGGTCTTATGCCAACATTCCGCTTGTGGGAAAACTTCTATTTGCGCACTGCATTCTATGCAATGTTCCGTCGTGCCGAGGCTGGCATTAATGAGCAGTGGCAGTATATTGCCGACATATCGTTTACATACCATACCATCGCCGGTCCAGTTAGCCTATCCTTGGCTAAGTATGGCATTAAGAATGGCAACAACCTCTATCTGTCAATCAACTTTGGCTATCCAATCTTTGCACCTAAGGGTACATATTACTAGCCGTTAGCTATTGGCCATTAGCTATTAGCTTTTTAGAGGTACAGACTCTGTCTGTGTGTGTTTATTTGGATTCAAGAAAACGGCTTCAAAACGCAAACAAAATAGCGCCCGACTTTTATGGTCGGGCGCAAAGCTAATGGACATAGCCCATTAGCTAAATACTAATAGTTCTCAGCCTTAATCTCGAAGTAAGCCTGTGGGTGTGCGCAAACTGGGCAGAGCTCTGGAGCCTGCTTGCCGATAACGATGTGACCGCAGTTAGAGCACTGCCAGATCATATCACCCTCGCGAGAGAATACAAGACCACCCTCAACATTTGCAAGAAGCTTAAGGTAGCGCTCCTCGTGCTCCTTCTCAATCTTCGCTACAGCCTCAAACAGGGCAGCGATCTCTACAAAGCCCTCCTCGCGAGCCTCCTTAGCAAAGGTTGCGTACATATCGGTCCACTCGTAGTTCTCGCCCTCAGCAGCAGCCTTAAGGTTTGCAGCTGTGTCGCCAATACCGTTAAGGAGCTTGAACCAAATCTTTGCGTGCTCCTTCTCGTTGTTAGCAGTCTCCTCAAAGAGCTTTGCAATCTGAACATAACCCTCCTTCTTTGCCTTTGATGCAAAGTAAGTATACTTGTTGCGAGCCTGGCTCTCGCCTGCGAATGCTGTCCAGAGGTTCTGCTCTGTACGTGATCCCTTCAATTCTTTCATAGTTTTATCAGTTTTAAGTGTTAAACATTGTTTGCTACAACAAAGGTATAACAAATTCTTGGATTCGCAAATATTTTGTTTTAATAGCATCATAAATAAAAACTATGAGATAAAGTTTGTTGAACCATTAAAAATCACTACTTTTGTCCTCAGTAGAAACAAACAAAAATAATATAATTATGGAGAGCGTAAAATGTCTTATTATTGGTAGTGGCCCTGCGGGCTTTACTGCTGCGATTTATGCGGCGCGTGCTTCACTTGCGCCAGTGCTTTATGAGGGTATTGAGCCAGGTGGTCAGCTCACAACAACAACCGAGATAGAGAACTTCCCGGGCTACCCAGAGGGTATCACCGGAACAGCCATGATGGAGGACCTTAGAAAGCAGGCAAAGCGTTTTGGAACGGATGTCCGTACAGGTATTATTGGCAACATTGACACAACAAAGCGTCCATTTGTAGTAACTGTAGACAATGGTGAGCAGATTGAGGCTCAGACAGTTATCATTGCAACAGGAGCATCTGCAAAGTATCTTGGTCTGCCATCAGAGCAGAAGTTTAAGGGTATGGGTGTAAGTGCTTGTGCTACTTGTGATGGTTTCTTCTACCGTAAGCAGGATGTAGCTGTTGTCGGTGGTGGCGATACCGCTTGTGAGGAGGCTACATACCTCGCTTCACTCTGCCGTCAGGTATATCTTATTGTTCGTAAGCCATTCTTGCGTGCATCAAAGGCTATGCAGGAGCGTGTGTTTAACACTCCGAACATTAAGGTTCTTTTTGAGCATAATACTGCCGAGGTACTTGGTGATGAGGATGGCGTGACTGGTGTTCGTCTACGCAAGAACGATGGCGAGGAGTATGAGATTCCACTCTCAGGTTTCTTCCTTGCTATTGGTCACCACCCAAATACCGAGCTTGTTGCCGGTAAGCTTGCCCTTGACGAGCAGGGTTATATCGTCACTGTTGCCGGTACATCAAAGACCTCTTGCGAGGGTATCTTTGCTGCAGGTGATGTTTGCGATCCACACTATCGTCAGGCTATTGTTGCTGCTGGTTCAGGCTGTATTGCTGCATTGGATGCAGAGCGTTTCCTTCAGGCGCATAAATAATGATAAAGGTTACGGTCTTAGGTCGTGCCTCGGCAAAGCCGACTGCTAAGAGCCACCCATCTGCGCAGATAGTGAATGTCAATGAGCAGTACTACCTTGTTGATGCCGGTGAGGGTACACAGCAGCAGATGTTTCGCATGGGGATAAATCCGCTCAAGCTTCGGGCGGTATTTATCTCGCACCTGCATGGTGACCATGTGTTCGGGCTCTTTCCGATGCTCTCTACTATGGGTCTCTGTGGCCGCCAGATGCCACTCAAGGTCTATGCTCCTCGCCCTTTTGGGGAGATATTGGAGTACCACCTGCGCTATTTCGACTCGCAACTACCGTATGAGGTGGAGTGGGTTGAGGTAGATACGACCAGCCACCAGATAATCTTTGAGAATAAGACCCTTGAGGTGTGGAGTGTTCCGCTCCGCCATCGCGTACCCTGCTCGGGCTACCACTTCAAGGAGAAGCGCCCAGAGCTTAATGTAGATAAGTTCAAAATTACTAAGTACAACCTCACTATTGCCCAAATTGTGGCAGCCAAGCGTGGTGAGGATATCACCCTTGAGGATGGCACGGTGGTGGCGAATAGCGAACTGACCTATCTGCCTTTTGAGCCGAGGAGCTACGCATACCTGTCGGATACTTCGCGCTCGGCGGTGGCAGCCGAGAGGGTCAAGGGGGTGACTCTGCTCTACCACGAGGCTACCTATACCAAAGAGTTTGCTCACGACGCCAAGGAGCGAGGACACTCAACGGCCGCCGATGCTGCGCAGATAGCTGTAACGGCAGGTGCTGAGAGGCTTCTTTTGGGACACTTCTCGTCGAGGTATAAGTCTCCGGAGGTGTTGCTTGACGAGGCAAAGGAGATTTTTGAGAATAGCGCCCTTGCTGAGGAGGGTGAAACATATACCGTATGATAACTAAAGCTGAGATACAATCTATCCGTGCCCTTGCCGATAAACGCGGTAGGGTAGAGCAGGGTGCATTTATTGCCGAGGGTGAGAAGCTTATTGCTGAGCTTCGTGCTTCGGCTCTTCGTGTGCGTAAGATTTATACAACCAAACCACTATGGGCGGATGCGGAGGTTATTGCCGAAAAGGATATGGAGCGTATCTCTCAGCTCAAGACGGCAAATAGTACACTTGCGGTGGTTGAGTGTCCGCACTACAACCTTGAGGATGTTGAGCCTGCTAAAAACCTGGTTCTTGCCCTTGATAGAGTGCAGAATCCAGGTAATTTAGGTACTATTATCCGCCTTGCAGATTGGTTTGGTATTACAGATATTGTCTGTTCGGTAGATAGTGCCGACTGTTTTAACCCCAAGGTTATTCAGGCAACTATGGGGGCAATTATTCGTGTAAGGGTGCACTATACAGACCTTGCCCAGTGGCTTGAAAATCAAAGAGATGGGGGAGTGAACATCTATGGAACATTCCTCGATGGGCAGAATATATACAAGACCGAGAAGGGTAGCTGTGGCGTTATTGTTATGGGCAATGAGGGTCAGGGAATTAGCGCCGAGTGCGAGAAGAGCGTGACCCACCGCCTCTACATTCCGCCATATCCCGCAGACAGGAGTGGCTCGGAGTCGCTAAATGTAGCCATTGCCACAGCGATAACCTGTTCAGAGTTTAGGAGGGGATAAGCGATTGCAACTTTCATCAGCAAGAGCTGTCGCCCAACGAAAAACAGAGAAAGTAAGATGAGTAAAATATTAGAAGGACTGAATCCGGCTCAAAAGGAGGCGGTGATAAACTATAACACCCCATCGCTGATTATTGCAGGTGCGGGGTCGGGCAAGACCCGTGTGCTTACCTCTCGCATAGCTTATATGCTGGAGCAGGGGGTGAGTGCGGAGAATATCCTTGCGCTTACATTTACCAAAAAGGCGGCAAATGAGATGCGTGAGCGTATTGATGCTATGGTAGGCACTGCTGCTCGTAGAATCAATATGGGTACGTTCCACTCTATCTTTGCCCGAATACTGCGCGAGAATGCCGAGGCTATCGGTTTTAAGCGTGAGTTTACTATCTATGAGACTACCGACTCCAAAAACCTTATCAAGACAATAATCAAGGAGCGAAATCTTGACGAAGATAAGTATAAGCCGGGTATGGTACAGTCACGAATATCAACGGCGAAGAATAGCCTTATAACCCCAGGCTCTTATGCGGCAAATGCGGCTCTTACGGGTGACGACCGTAGTCGCCAAGTGCCCGAATTTGCAAATATATATCTTGAGTATTGTCGTCGCTGCAAGCAGAATAACGCCATGGATTTTGATGATTTGCTCTTGCAGACCAACATTCTGTTACGCGACCGACCAGATATACTAAGCCAATACCAACAGCAATTTCAGTATATCCTTGTGGATGAGTATCAGGATACAAACTATGCGCAGTATCTAATAGTTCGTCGCCTATCTCAACAACATAATAGGGTGTGTGTTGTGGGTGACGATGCGCAGAGTATCTACTCTTTCCGCGGTGCAAAGATTGAGAATATACTTAACTTCCGCCGCGACTATCCAATGGCTCAAATCTTCAAATTGGAGCAGAACTATCGCTCTACGCAGACCATTGTAGATGCTGCCAACTCTGTTATCAAGCACAACGCTCGCCAGATGCAGAAGCAGTGCTTTTCGGCGGGTGCACAGGGCGAGAAGATTCGTGTTTTCAAGGCGTATACAGACCGCGAGGAGGCGGAGCTTGTCGTTTCGGACCTTCGTGACCGCGTACGCGAGGGTGGGGATGATTGGCAGGAGGCGGCTGTCCTCTATCGCACTAACAATCAGTCGCTTGTGCTTGAGGAGGCATTGCGTCGTAAGGGTATTCCATATAAGATTTACAAAGGCAACTCGTTCTATGACCATAAGGAGATTAAGGACCTGCTCGGCTATTTCCGCATAGTTATAAATCCTAAGGACGACGAGGCCTTTAAGCGTGTTATCAACACCCCGGCTCGTGGTATTGGAGATACGACAGTAGAGCGTATCGCTGCCATAGCTAAGGATCGTGACTGCTCTATGTGGGAGGCGATAGATACCCTTGTCAGCCAGCCGCCGGTAGATAGCGTTGAGCGTGCAATTGTCAAGAAGGTTACTGACTTTGTCTCTTTGGTTCGCACTGTAGCCCTGGAGCGAGAGCAGAAGAGTGTCTACGACTTTGGTCTTGAGGTGGCAACACGCTCGGGGTTGTTGTCGCACTATCGTCTGCAGAACACCCCAGAGGCTAAGTCGGCTGTAGATAATATCGAGGAGTTGCTCAACACCATGCAGGAGTATACAGAGCGCACAGAGGCAGATATTCGAGCTGGTGAGCGTGAGGAGTTTGATCGCCCGACAGTTGAGGAGTGGTTGCAGAATGTGATGCTTATGTCCGATATGGATAATGAGGACCCTGAGAGTAATAATAAGGTTACACTGATGACTGTCCACTCGGCAAAGGGTCTGGAGTATAAGTATGTCTATATTGTCGGCTGTGAGGAGAATCTCTTTCCGTCAATGATGGCGCTTGAGAGCCCCGAAGGTCTTGAGGAGGAGCGAAGATTGTTCTATGTTGCCCTTACGCGTGCCAAGACTCTCGCAACACTCACTTGTGCCGATATGCGCTTCCGTTGGGGACAGATGAACTTCTCTACACCAAGCCGATTCCTTACAGAGATAGATGCTCAGTATGTTGAGAGTGACTTTGACCTTCGTGGCACACGTCGCAGTCGAGAGCTCAATGCGGATGAGGGCGAGGATGCAATTACAGCCTTGCGCCGTCGCTACGATGTGCGAAATCAAGAGCAGAAGCGTAACCAAACGCCAACGTTCCGCCCACAGCAACCAAAGCCTCAGCAGACAGTTCAACCGCAGCCAACATATAATGTTGATAGGCTTAAGCGTGTAGTGGCTACGCCGACAAATAGCGCTACCACAGCCCCTTGTGCCTATGCCGTTGGGCAGAAGGTAAACCATCCAAAGTTCGGCAATGGAACCATCGTTGGCATTGAAGCTCTTGCAACCGACCATAAGCTAAGAATTGAGTTCGGAGCATTTGGCGAGAAGACCCTACTTGCAAAATTGGCTAAACTGACCGTGCTATGATGCCACTCGTTTCGGTCTGCATGACCACCTATAACCATGAGAAGTTTATCTCCCAAGCCATTGAGAGTGTGCTCAGCCAGCGAACAACCTTTGGCGTTGAGGTGGTTATTGGCGAGGATTGCAGTACAGATAACACCCTTGCTATTTGTCGCCAGTATGAGGCTCAGTACCCCGATAGGGTGCGTGTAATCGCCTCTAAAAACAATATTGGCATGCACGCAAACTATCGCCGAACAATCGAGGCGTGTCGGGGAAAGTATATAGCTATGTGCGATGGCGACGATTGGTTTTCTGACGAGAATAAATTGCAGATTCAGGTAGAACAACTTGAAAATAGCGGTGCTGCGATGTGTTATACTCGCTCTTTACGCCGTGGCGAGGATGGTAGCAGCGCAATCTACCCAGAGGGTCGCCTGCACTCCTCTTTTGGGGATATGCTTATCCTCAACACTGCCGAGAACTGCACCACACTTGCCCTTAAAAGCAAGATTTTGGACTACTATAACGAGGTGAAGCCAGAAACTAAAGGGTGGCTTACAGATGACCTGCCGATGTGGCTCTGGTTTGCCGCTACGCAGAAGATTGTCGCCATAGACCGTGTAACTGCTGTGCATCGCGTGCTCGCCACAAGCGTTAGCCATAGCGTTCAGTGGCAAAAACAGCTCGACTTCTGCTACTCGCTTGATAGCATAATGCTCTGGTTTGATGAGTGTTATAACAATAGCCACCTGCGCTACTTCCTCTCTCGCCGCCGCCAAAACCGCGCCCTCTGGCTGCTATCATATCACGGCTCGGTTGGTAAGTTTATCAAGATGTGGTGGCAAACCTGCGCTGAGCACCCACGCCTTCTATTTAATATCGCTCCATACGGCCTGCTTGCAAAAAAACTCCTCTGGCGTATGTGGAGGTAAGCGGGTACTGCCACTTTTCTGCCAAAAAATTTGCAAAATTCGCGGGGGGGGTAAATTTGCACTATTAAATAACTAATAATAGTGAAACTATGAAGAACTTTGTCAAACTTGTTGTAGCAATTATGTTTTTAGCTACAGCCTGCTCAAATGCAAATCAGAAAACAGTGGCACAGGCGGAGCCTAAACTACCAGAGGGGGCTATAGAGATGAAGTATGAGCGTCATCTATACTTTGATGTAATGCTCAGGGATTCGATTCCTGCGCGTATGATTTTTGATTCGGGAAGTAGCAATCTACTGTTGGACTCTACATTTTACGCAACAACATTTGGCAAGAATAACAACCTGCGCCGAGCGATGCTCTCGGGTGCCGGGGATGGTTTTCAGCTGACAACGCTTGATGCAAGCAGTTGGAGCTATCGCGTTGGCGAGGCTTCGCATACGGAGCAGATGGCCATTGTGATGAATCTTCGCAAGATTGTCGGCAAGGGTGTAGATGGTCTGTTTGGTCTGCCATTTATGCAGGGTAAACGCGTGGAGTTCAACTATGCTGACGGTTATATGCGTTTCCTGCAGCCAGAGGAGAAGATTGCAGAGGATTTTACCGCAGTGAAGTGCTCTTGGCTGAAGAATAAAGACCGAATTATCATTCCGCTATCGGTTACATTTGCCGACGGATATACACTTACAGGTAACTTCCTTATGGATAC
>CAJGDC010000018.1 GCA_904502005.1 uncultured Alistipes sp. | reverse complement strand
GGCTGAGGGTGTTGCTACAGAGGAGGCTGCTGCAAACATCACTGATCAGGTTGCTGCTAACACTGAGTCTGCAAGCCGCTTCTCTCGTGAGCAGAATCCACTTCTCGCGCTTCTTAGCCCTGACTATGCTGGTGGTGCTGGTCTTGGTGCAGCTGTTGCAGCAGATGTTGCTACAATCAACAAGTACCTTGCTCTTCCAGAGGTTCGTGACTGCTTCCCTGCAGACATTGCCTTCAAGTGGGGTATCAAGGGTGAGCCTATGTTTGACAACCGTATGTGTCTCTATGCAATCAAGGTTGAGCGCGCTGACGGTAAGGCTCCACTCGATGGTGGTGTAATCTCTGACGCTCGTGCTACATACGCTCAGACTGGTGCTGATGCTGAGGTTTCAATGGCTATGAACTCTAACGGTATCACTGAGTGGGCTCAGCTTACTGCAGACAATATTGGCAAGTGCATCGCTATCGTTCTCGATGGTTATGTATACTCTGCTCCAGTTGTTCGCAACAAGATTGAGGGTGGTAACTCTTCAATTACCGGTAACTTTACAATTCAGGAGGCTCAGGACCTTGCAAACGTTCTTAAGTCTGGTAAGGTTCCAGCTCCAGCTCGCATTATTCAGGATACTGTAGTAGGTCCATCACTCGGTCAGGAGTCTATCAACTCTGGACTTATGTCATTCGTTATCGCATTTATCCTCGTGCTTCTCTATATGGGTCTGTTCTATAAGAGCGCAGGTTGGATGGCTGCTGTAGCACTCGTTACAAACGTATTCCTGCTTATGGGTGTACTCGTATCATTCGGTGCAGTACTTACTCTGCCAGGTATCGCAGGTATCGTGCTTACTATGGGTATGGCGGTTGACTCTAACGTTATTATCTTCGAGCGTATTAAGGAGGAGCTTCGTGCAGGCAAGGGTATCTCTGCAGCTATCAAGGATGGTTTCGCTAACGCATACTCTGCAATTATCGACGGTAACCTTACTACCATCATTACCGGTATTGTTCTCTACATCTTCGGTAATGGTCCAGTACAGGGCTTCGCTACTACTCTGATTATCGGTATCATCACTTCACTCTTCTGCTCAATCTTCGTTACCCGTCTGCTTATCGAGTGGATCGTTGCTCGCAAGGGCTCTATCTCATTCTCACGCAGCTGGTCTGAGAATTGGCTTACAGACTTCAAGTTTGACTTTATCGGTAAGCGTAAGATGTCTTACATTATCTCAGGTGCTGTAATCCTTGTATCTGTAGTGTCACTCTTCATTCAGGGTCTGAACCTTGGCGTTGAGTTTACTGGTGGTCGTACCTTCGTAGTACGTTTTGACCAGGATGTAACTGCTGAGCAGGTACGTGCACAGCTTACTGAGGCATTTGCTGGTGCTGAGGACGCTGCAAACGCTTCATTCGAGGTTAAGCAGTATGGTGATAAGAACCAGATGCGTATCGTTACTCAGTACAAGCACGACGATACTTCTGAGGCTACAACTGAGGAGGTTGAGGTACTTATCTACAACGCCCTTAAGTCACTCTATGGCTACGAGATTACCCTCGATGGCTTTAAGAATACTCAGGAGGATGTAAATGGTATCGTTTCTGCTGATAAGATCGGTCCTGCAATTGCTAAGGATATGACTACTGGTGCATTCTTTGCAATCATCTTCTCTCTTATCGCAATCGGTCTCTACATTACCCTGCGATTCAAGAAGTGGCAGTGGGCTACTGGTGCAACTGTGGCACTTATGCACGATGCATTTATCGTAATCGGTCTATTCTCACTCTGCTACGCATTTATGCCATTCAACCTTGAGATTGATCAGGCATTTATCGCGGCAATCCTTACCATTATCGGTTACTCAATCAACGATACAGTGGTAATCTTCGACCGTATTCGTGAGTACAATGTTCTCTATCCAAAGCGTAACATCCGCGAGAATATCAACAATGCGCTCTGCTCTACACTTGCTCGTACCCTCAATACTTCAGGTACAACCCTTGTAACATTGCTTGCAATCTTCGTATTCGGTGGTGCTACAATCCGTGGCTTCGTGTTCGCACTGCTTGTCGGTGTTATCGTAGGTACATACTCATCACTCTTCATCGCAACTCCGCTTGCATACGATATGCTTCCAGCTGCAGATAAGAAGTAGTAGATGACTTTTATAACTTCGTTAGCAGTGGCTTTTGCCACTGCTAATTTTTTTGTATATTTCAGAAAAATGCCTAAATTTGAACAATTAAACTTAAACAACTGATACCTATGGTGAAGAGAATTCGTGGTGGAGCATACGTTGCTCCAATATTAATGGACCTACACATCAATGTAGAGCGGGGATTTGCAATCTCAGATAGTAGTTTTGAACAGCCGGAGTTTGGCGGTGAGGATAATCTATAAAATTTTACAGCTATGAAGAGATTGTCTATTATTATTGCGGCTATTGCTGCAGTTCTTGGTTTGAACTCTTGTCAGAAGAGTACAATAGAGGAGAGTAACATTGCCTCTAAGCAGTTGAACTTTTATGTTGATTTGAATGAGGATACTCGTATTCTCTTTAATGATGGCCAGTATGCTTGGCAGGGTAATGGTGAGGAGATACTGGGTGTATATATCGCATCTACACTACCTACTGTAAATGCAGAGGCTGTTGTCGCGCTGAAAGATGGTCGCGGATTCTGTTCTACTACTACAAAGGACTTTACTGCAGGGGATAAGATGTATGTCTACTTCCCACATAGTGGTGCTAATGATGCAAAAAATCCATCAAATGTTTCGCTGACTATTCCTCAGGCGCAGAGTCAGACTGAGGCGGGAGCCTTCAATGTGACTAATATGCCGATGGTGGGCTATCCAGTGGCATTGGGTAGCGAACTTGGCACATCAGTAGTAATGCGTCCAATGGCATCGTTGTTGCAGGCGAAGGTTTATGCATCGGGCTCTTACGCAGGCGAGAATGTTGTCTCTATCAGCTATAACACAGCGGGAGTTGTTGCAGGTGAGTTTACAGCAGACCTTGTAAATGCTGGCGCAGAGGCAGGTCTGACACTTGCTGGTGGCGATGTGGCAAGTGTAACAACAACTTTGGAGACTCCATATACTATTGGCGCAGCAAAAGCAGATGCTAAGGCGCTCTATATGGTGCTTGCTCCAGGAAACTATCAGGGAACAGTTGAGGTGACAACCGACAAGGCTATCTATACCTATACTTATAATAAGCAGGTTGCTCGTAATACATATTACGACCTCTACATCAATCTGAATAACGCTACTTCTCGCCGTGAGATTGCAGGTGAGTGGGGTGGTGGTGACGGCTCGGCTGCAAACCCATATTTGATTGGCTCAGCTGCTGATTTGCAGTTGCTCTCTACTCGTATTAATAACCCTGCTCAGAGCGTTCAATATGCTAATAAGCACTACCGTCAGGTTGCAAATATTGATATGACGGATATATCTATTATGCCAATTGGTAGATATGTTGACAATACTAATTATGAAGCGACAACCCCAACGCTAAATGTTACGACACAGCCATTTAGGGGCGTTTATGATGGTGGTAACTATACTATTTCAGGCGTTGAGATTAACAATACATCAACTCAGGCATGTGGTCTGTTTGGTTGTACTGATGGCGCAACGCTGAAGAATATCAATATTAAGGATAGCCAGTTTACCTCTTCACATATCAATGTTGGTGCACTTGTAGGTGTGGCATTGAATACTACAATGGAGGCAATTAATGTAGATGCGGCAGTTAATGGTACCGCTGAAATTATGTTTATTGAGCCTGCAGATACTAAAAACTATGTAGGTAGTTATGTTGGTGGTGTGGTTGGTTATGTTAATGGCTGTACTATGGACAATGTAACATTCGCTGGAGCTGCAAAATCAACTTCTCAGCTCTGTGGAGGTATTGTGGCATACGCTGCAGGTACAAAGTTTAACAAGTGTACACTTGCCAAGGGTGCTACTGTAGATTGTGGTAGCCACTTCTGCGGTGGTATTGCTGCACGAGCACGATTCCTCTCAACATTTGACTACTGTGTTGTGGATGGTCTTGTGTCGAACTATACAGATAATTACACTGGTGGTATTACATCTCACCTTACATCTGGATATGCAAAGAACTGCCTTATCTCACAGACCGCTTGTATCTCATCTCGTGGTGATCACACCGGTGGTATTGTAGGAGCTTTGCAGCCACTCGAGACACTGAATGCAGATGGTAGCAACGCTACAGCGCACGTTATTGACTGTATCAACTACGCCTTTATCCCTGGTGAGGATAATGTCGGTGGTATTGTAGGCTATCAGGGTAACTCTACAGCTGACCGCGCTTGTAATGTCATCAACTGCGTATCATATGGCGATGTACATAGCTATGTAACTTGTGCCGGTGGTGTTGTGGGTACTATCTCAAGCTATGGCACAGCTAATATTATCAACTGTAAGAGCTATGGTAATGTAACCTGTTCTCAGTCTAGTGTCGGCGGTATCGTTGGCTCTGTTACCGTAAAGGTTGAGACCACTATTGACAACTGTATTGCATACGGAAATCTGGTAGGTCAGTACTCTATCGGTGGTCTTGTAGGTTTCGCAAAGGTTAATGATGCGGCTTGTATGTTTAATATTATCAACTCTGTCTATGCAGGCCGTCGTGTTGATGCTCGTGGTAATAACGGAAACAATGGTTATACCCTTGCAGCAGGTATTGTAGGCTGGACACAGATAGCCGCAGGTACTCTCAATATCCTAAACTGTGCATCACGCGTAGAGGAGATTCATACAGTTAGCGTAGCTACTGATGGCTATGCCTCAAAGAATAACGCTATGGCGGGTATTATCGGTTTCCAGAATGGTACTACAGCTTCGATTAAGGGCGCGACAATTCACGGTGTATATTCGACAATTAAGTGGGATGGTTTCCATACTGACGGTATTAGCTACGCTACACACTCTGCACCGTCTACACTGGCTGCAGGTCTTGGCTCAAGAATCTATAACGCAAGTGTAGATTATGCCTACTATGATGAGTCAGCGCGTAGCTTTAATCCGGGTGCAACAAATAATAAGCCTGTACTTGGTGCAAATATCGCTGCTATCACTACTCCAGACGACCTGCTTGCAAAGATGAATGCCGCTGTTGCAGCATATAAGGGTAGCTGTACCTATCCACTCAAGAGCTGGGTTAAGGATGCTGATGGCTATCCTGTAATTGAGGGTATGGCGACAAATCTTGCAACACCATCTACCCAAAAGCGCGTCAGCGTTATCGGCGATAGTATCTCAACATTTAGAGGTATTGTGCCTAATGGCTATGGATGTCACTATCCAACTGCTGATGGAGATTTGACCTCTATGTCACAGACCTACTGGTGGATCTTGGCTAATGATCTGATGCTTGATGCTAAGATTGAGCGTAATATCTCATACTCAGGAACTTGCGTAGTCAACTCTTCTGCTACAGCAGACACCTACTATGCTAAGCGTTTTATTGATAATCAGGGCGTTGGTGAGGCAGATATCGTTATTATCCATGGTGGAACTAACGACTGGAGCAAGAACTGCGCTCCGCTCTATGGCTCTGTTGACCTTAAAGCAACAGCGGGCCCAAGTGATGCAGACCTTAAGCCATATTTTGATGCAGCCGATGCGGCTAAAACTCGTGCTGAGGTTGAGGCTCTGAATGACAAAACATTCTGCGAGGCGTATATTAAGCTTATTGAGCTGATTCTTGAGCGTAGAGCTGATACTAAGATTGTATGTATCGTGGGCGACTATACCGGTGTTGGTGTTCAGCAGTCAATCCATAAGATTGCAGCTCACTATGGCAACAATGCAAAGGTTGTTGACCTGCTTGCTGTCAATGGCTTTAACGACCAGGTTTATATGCCAAAGCACGACTATAACCCAGAGACCGGCAAGGGTTGCCACCCATCTGCAAAGGCTATGGTCTTTATGGCTAATAAGATCTATGACGACCTTGGCGCTTGGCTTGAGGAGTAGTATTCTCGCTTTTGGCCATTAGCCATTGGCTTATAGAATTCTAAAAATATCCACCTTCGGAATGAAAGGTGGATATTTTTTTTGTGGGCTAACAGCTAATAGCCAATAGCTAACAGCACAATTATTTGCGAAACCGCAAATAATTACTACCTTGTACTACTGAAACAACATTGGGTATATAGAAAATGGGAGACAGAAGTCTCCCAAAATGTAGTCTGAAAGTTCAGTTGAGAACTTTTGAGTTTGCATATTTTTCATTTATCTCAGTTCTCTTAGAATTAAATACTTGTGGTTACTTTGCAGATGCTTTCGCTGATTTTTTTGCTTTTCGATTTATCTTTGCCTTAATCTTCTTCTCTGTTTTTTTAATCTCTTTTCTTAACTCCTTGATAGTTTTAGAGATAGATGATTTAGGTTTTGCCAATGAAGAGTTGTATGACTCTAATGCGTCTATCTTTTTACGAATAAATTCAACCTCTTTTAGCTCCTCAGCATTGCTAATATTGCTTTCAATCTCATCTTGGAACTCTTTCTCTTTGCGCTTTTTTTCAGAGTTTTTAGCAAGCTTTGCAACCTCGCCGTTTAAGAACTTGTCCATTAAAGTGGAGTTAAAAATTACATTGATGAATTGAGCCGAGGAGATGTCATCAGCAACCCAGTTTTTGAGATTAATAACTTTGCAATATCCACCGCCAGTGATTATTATTCCATTACCTCCAAGCTCGTGTGCTTTTGTTACAGCTTTCTCATAAAATTTCTTAATGGTCTCCTTCCTAACACTCATGAAGATAGGGAGGGCAAACGGCTTGTGAGTCATAAATGAAAGAACTTCGTATTCTCCCTTTACATCATTCTCATTGAGGAAAATCTTGACTTTTGACTTTATCGCCAATTCTTCTTCTGTGTTCATTCTCATTGCGTAATTTTCTGCCATTGTTTTGGTAGAATATAGCTGAAATGAGCATGAGCTGAATAGTAATGCACTTGTAATAGCAGCAATGTAAATCTTAATAGTTTTCATTCTTCGTGTGTTTTTAAGTTGTGAATTAATTTTTGTCCTAATCGGTTGTTGGAATCAATAGTTGGAGTACGGACCATTACTTCAATTATTTACATTGTTATTCCATAGAATCTTTGTTTTTAACCATAGGCAATTTTTCTATTATTGATAAATAATCTTAGTTTATAGGATAAAATAAAAAAAGCGTGTACCTAACCTTACACGCTATCAAGGACTACGACATCCCATTGTCTTAGAAAGGCAGGTACACACAAGCAATACCTTGCCCAACAAGACAATTTATAAACCAAGCCCATAGTATCAAGTGTCGTAGTTCGATAGCGATTAGGCAAATATGTAATGCAAATATAGTAAAATATATCAAAACTTATTGCTGATACAGAAATAATTTTTGTTTTTTTGATTGCTTGTACTACCTTTGTTGTATGAAAAGAATTTGGGAATATATAAAGGGTCTGGGACTGTTGGCGAAGAGGTATATCTCGCCCGTGTTTATAAGTCTGCTTGTGGCGTCATTTACGCTGTGGTATATAGCCAAGTTGAACTATAACTACACAACCGAGTTGGATGTGAAGATTCGCATTGGTGATCAACGCTTTGAGGTGCCTTGTGTGGTTGAGGGTAAGGGTACAAATCTCTTTGGATATGTTATCTCTACTTCGCGACTAAATATTCCACTCTCTGAGCTTGAGTACACAGTTATGCGCGAAGTTACGCAGATAGGTGCTGCGCCGGCAGATAAGGTACGTCTGCATCTACAGTCGGAGTCACTCAAAAATGCTATTTCTGTGCGCCTGAGCGATATAAATATTCGTTCTGTTGGTTCAATTCCAGATATTGAGGCGCCTAAAGATTTTATGAAATGATAAAGGTCGGTTTGTGCGGTACTATCGGCAGTGGAAAGAGTACCGTCTGCCGAATGTTTGAGCAGCGCGGTGTCGCTGTATATATTGCCGATGATAGAGCAAAAGAGCTGATGTGTAGCGATGAAAATCTGAAGGGTAAGATTGCTGCAACATTCGGCTCTCAGTGTTATAATGGCGGTGTGCTGAATCGTCAGTATCTTGCTCAGCAGATATTTTCAGATGATAGTAAACGCTTGGCGCTTAACGCTATAGTTCATCCGGCGGTCTGTCACGACTTTTGTCAGTGGGCGGAGAATCAATGTGGAGAGTATGTTATTGTTGAGTCGGCTATTCTTTTTGAGTCGGGACTTAGCGATGTTGTTGATTATACCGTGGCGGTAGTTGTAGAGCAGAGCGTTGCTATTGATCGAGCTATGGCTCGTGATGGGGCGAATCGTGAGGCTATAGTTGCTCGTATGGCTGTGCAGAAGGGCGCAGACGAGTTGAAGGCTATGTCGGACTATACTATTGATAACACAACGCTGGAATCTGCTGAAATTCAGGTTGCGGAGGTTGATAGAGCTTTGAGAGATGAAATTTCCTGATTTCCATACTTTGCAGGTGATGGCTATCGTTAATGTTACTGACGACTCTTTTTATGATAGGTCGAGAGTAATAGATACTTCAGCCGTGGAGAGTCGCATAGCCGAGGTTGTGGCTCAGGGGGCGACGATTGTCGATATTGGAGGTTACTCCTCTCGACCAGGTGCAGTAGATGTACCACTTGAGACGGAGTGGGCGCGTGTAGATATGGGTGTAGGTGCGGCTCGTAAGGTGGCGCCAGAGGTGGCAGTCTCTGTTGATACTTTTCGCGCTGAGATTGTGCGTCGAACAGTCGCAAAGTATGGCGCTGTGATAGTGAACGATATTACTGCGGGCGAGGCGGATAGCGATATGTTTGACACGGTGGCGGAGCTTGGTGTGCCCTATGTGGCGATGCATATGCGTGGCACCCCACAGACTATGCAGAGCCAGACGGAGTATGCGGATATAGTGGCTGAGGTCACCAACTACCTTACCTCTCGTGCATCAGAACTTGAGCATAGGGGGGTGAAGAGAGAGAATATAATTCTGGACCCGGGTTTTGGCTTTGCGAAGAGTGTGGAGCAGAACTATGAGCTTTTGCGTAATCTTGATAGATTCTGTGGTTTGGGTTATGCAGTGCTTGTGGGTCTGTCGCGTAAGTCGATGATATATAAGGTGCTGGGAACGACCCCTGATAACGCTTTGGCGGGTACTACGGCGCTGAATTGGCAGGCAATGGTCAAGGGTGCTACTCTACTTCGTGTACACGATGTAGAGCCAGCGGTTGATATTATAAAGATATTTAGACAATACAGAGATGATAAAGGCTTCGGAAATTTGTAAACGATTTGCGACTGTTGAAGCACTAAAAGGTGTGAGCCTAGAGGTTGCTCGCGGTGAGATTGTAGCAATAGTAGGCGCCAGCGGTGCTGGTAAGAGTACATTGTTGCAAATCCTCGGTACCCTTATGGCGGCAGATAGCGGTAGGGTAGTAATTGACGGCGTAGAGTGTAGTACACTCAGCGAAGGAGAGCTTGCAGCCTTTCGTAATCAGCATATAGGCTTTGTCTTTCAGTTTCACCACCTGCTACCGGAGTTTACGGCTCTGGAGAATGTGATGATGCCGGCACTTATAGGTGGCGCTAATCTCAAGGATGCTCAGCATAGAGCAATGGAGTTGTTGGAGATGGTGGGTCTGAGTGATAGGGCGCAGCATAAACCAGTTGAGCTATCGGGCGGAGAACAGCAGCGTGTAGCTATAGCCCGTGCATTGGTTTGCAGACCATCTGTTCTCTTTGCCGATGAACCTACGGGAAACCTTGACACAGCTTCGCGCGACCAGATACACTCATTGCTTATGAGTGTAAGGGAGCAGTTTAACCAGACAATAGTTATGGTGACTCATGATATGAGCCTTGCCGACTCTGTAGACCGAAAAATTGTAATGAGCGATGGATGCATACTATAATCTTACAGCCGAGCAATTGTTTGAGACACTTGAGGCTCTGCATGATAAGTATAACAACACAGACTTTATAGAGGCAGACCCAATATCTGTTCCCCATAGCTTTACTGACGATAGGGATAAGGAGATTGCGGGCTTTTTGGCTGCTACTATTGCTTGGGGAAACCGTAAGGCTATTGTCCGCTCGGCTCGCCGAATGATGGAGTATATGGATTTTGCACCATATAGCTTTGTTATGGGGGCAGAGCAGGGTGATTTTGATAGACTCTCCACTTATGTTCATCGTACATTTAACGGTCAGGACTTTATAGATTTTGTACGAGCACTGCAGGGAGTTTGCCGCAGGTATGGCACTGTGGGAAATCTCTTTGAGAGTAGTTATGTAGAACACCAAGATATGGCAGCTGTGCTCTCTGTGGTGCGCCGAGAGTTCTTTTCGGCGGAACATAACGTACACTGTGAGAAACACTTTTCATCAATAGACAAGGGGGCGGCATGTAAGCGACTCAATATGTATCTACGTTGGTTTGTTCGCTCAGATAATCGTGGTGTGGACTTTGGCTTGTGGCGCAAAATACCAGCCTCGGCGCTCTATCTGCCATTAGATGTTCATAGTGGTAATATGGGTCGTGCATTAGGACTTCTGTCGCGCAAACAGAATGACTGGAAGGCGACGGCTGAGATAACAGAGAGCCTCAGACAATTTTGCCCTGAAGACCCAGTGAAGTACGACTACGCACTCTTTGGTGCGGGAATAGATGGTTTTCTACGATGAGTAATACTTTTCAGTTTAAGCAGTTTGCTGTAAATCAGACAGATGTAGCGATGAAGGTCGGTACTGATGGTGTGCTTCTCGGTGCTTGGGTTGATGTCGCTGCTGTAGAGAGAGTTCTTGATATTGGTACTGGTACTGGCGTTATTGCTCTGATGATGGCACAACGCAGTGAGTCTCAAACTATTGTGGGAGTAGATATAGACTCTCAGGCAGCGCAGTGTGCGGCAAAGAACTTTATTGATTCGCCATGGAGTGACAGATTGCAAGCCCTACATACCTCTGTGCAGGAGTATGAAGGCGGGACTTTTGACCTTGTAATCTCAAATCCACCATATTTTACCAACTCGTTGCTCTGTCCTGACAGCTCTCGTACTACGGCTCGCCATACTACAAGCCTCAGCTTTGAGGATTTGGATAGCGCAGTGTGCAAAATGGTTGATAAAGAGCATGGTCGCTTTGCGCTGATACTTCCGACTGAGCAGATGGAGCGCTTTTTAGAGATAACAAATCTTAAGGTTGTGCGTCGTTGTGATGTTCGTTCAAAGGCGGGCGGAAAGGTCATACGAGTGATGGCAGAGTTGGCATTTGCAGAGAGAGAGCAGGATGTAGTTTGTGAAAATCTGATTATTTATGCCGATAGCGGTAGGGAGTATACAGAGCAATATCGCGCCCTAACAAAGGATTTTTATCTAAAATTTTGATAATTAGACGAAAAGAAGTAATTTTGTGTTATGAAACATATCTTTGCCTTTATATTTACACTCTGCTGTGTGGCTACAATATCTGCGCAGGGAGTTGTTCGCACAGGACTCTATGCTAAGGATGGAGCTGTTGTATATTCAGATCCTCAGAGCAGCGTTACGGTCGCTGTGACTGTCAAGAGTACTATATTCACCCCTGGAGAGTTTGCTCGTTATGCTCAGAAGATGTTGGGCGTTCGTGCTTCGCTTGCAGAGAAACGTCAGAGTGAGATTGTCTCTGCCGAGGTTCTCTGCGGAGATAGAGAGGTTGAAGTTACAAAGCAGACAAATACCACTGCTGTAGAGTCTGTTTTGCCAATCTATAAGAGTGATAATCGTGCGCAGAGTGTTGAACAGCAGGCTGCTGCCGCTGCCGAGATGATATTTGCTATGCGCCGCAGCCGTAAGGAGCTTATTTCTGGCGATGCTGGTGAGAATGTCTTTGGTGCGGGTCTTACATCTGCCCTGGCAAAGATTGATGCTATGGAGCAGCAGTGTCTTGATATGTTCTATGGAACTACAAGCACAACAGTAGAGCGTAAGGCCTTTCACCTCACTCCAAACGCATCGGAGAAGAACTATATCTTGGCTCGCTATCGCGATGGCGTGGGATTTCTGCCAATAGATGAGCTCTCTGGTGAGCCAATAATGGTCTGCTTCACCCCTCAGTCTGTAGATACGTCGGCAATGCCATTGGCAACTGAGAAGGATAAGAACAAGGGGCAGTTTATCGTGCCTGCAGTGTGCAAGGTTGAACTTCTGCTTGGTACTCAGACCCTTGATGAGTTGTCAATGCCTATCTACCAGTATGGTCAGCGTGTGGTTTTAGCCCTTCCGTCATCAAAATAACATGCAAAATAATACATCAAAGATGGTCACTCTGCTCGGTAAAATCCGTAAGCAGATGAATGGTGCTGTGCTTGATACCTTTCGCTATTACGGTGCTAAGTATGGTATGAACTATGGCGTAGCTATACATAGTATTCGTGAGATGGCGGCAGAGCAGGGTACCGACCACGACCTTGCTAAGTTCCTCTACCGTCAGCAGGTGCGTGAACTTCAGATTATAGCTCTTTGGATTGCTGACGCTCAGCGTGTTGATAGCGTCGACCTTGATTTCTGGCGAGCAGGTATTGTCAATTCTGAGATAGCAGAGCAGGCAGCGCAGGGATTGCTCTGCAAGATTGTGGATATTGACTATTTGGTTAGTAGTTGGTGTGACGGAGAGGATAGCTTAGTGGCTTATGCAGCGCTTCTTGCCGCTTCGCGTAGTGGTAATGTGGGGATGCAGTGTGCTCAGGATGCTGTTGTTAAAGCGGTTGCACGACATGCAGATAACCACCTTGTAGCTCAAGGTGCTATTGCGCTGCTCTGTGCGATGATTTCAAAAGATAGGGCGTGCGTTGAGCGTACACTTGCCTCTCTGCCTCAAAATCGTAGTGCCGAATTGGTTATTGAGGAGCTAAAATGGAGGCTCGAATTCAGTTAGTAGATACTTTATTTCTCAAATAGACGTTTATTTCCAAAATAAGTTTGTATCTTTGTACAAATATGTGCTTGTATGAAGCTGTTTGAGAAAATTTCACTTTGGTGGCATAATATATTTCGTAAGCGCAGGGTGGCAATCATCGAACCGGAGAGTGGCGCCGAGCGTTGGTATGCGCACCTATCGCCCGTGGCTATGGTGATGACCGCCGTAGCTATTGCCTCTATTATCTTTGCTATACTGCTTGTGCTTGTAGCATATACTCCGCTGTTAGATATGCTTCCTGGCTACAGAACGGACGCCACACGTTCTCGTCAGACGCTTATTCGTACCCTTATTCGCGTAGACTCTTTGGAGCGTAAGGTGAATGATATGCTTGTATATAACGAGAATCGCATCCTTGTGGTCGATGGTAAGATGCCCGCTATGAGCTCTGTAAGGAGTGACTCGGTGGCATTTGATAAGAGTATCGTTCCACCTTCGGGTGCTGATAGCCTCTTTCGTCGCCAAATGGAGAATGATCGCCAATATGCTCTTGGGCAGGCATCTAATCCCCAGCAGCGCACAACTATCAATGCTGTAAAGCCTATGGATGGTATTATCGCTGAGCGATTTAATGCTAAGCTTGGTCTTTATGGTATCCGTATGGCGGCAGCAGCCGAGCAGCAGATTGTATCTATTGCCGATGGTACTGTTGTGGCTGTAGATTGGTCGCCTGAGAGTGGTAATAGCATCATGGTACAACATGATAACGGTATAGCCTCTATTTATCGTAATCTTTCGGGAGCGATAGTTACTAAAGGTCAGAGAGTCAATGCTGGCGAGGTGATTGGTTACTCGGCAGTGGAAGAGGAGGCGGAGAAGATGTTTGAATTTGAGATGTGGATGGGGGGTAAACCACTCAATCCAGAGTCATATATACTATTCTAAAGATGGAGAGACAACGAATAGCACTACTGGGCTCGACAGGCTCAATAGGAGTGCAAACACTTGATATTGTTCGTGAGAACAGTGATTTATTTGAGATAACAACCCTTACCGCACATCGTAATTGGGAGAGATTGGCTCAGCAGGCTATTGAGTTTAATGTTGATAGCGTGGTTATTGCCGATGTTTCGCTCTATGAACCACTCAGTCAGGCACTTGCGTCATATCCGATAAAGGTCTATGCTGGCGAGGAGGCTGTTGCTCAGGTGGCTGCGGGCGATAATGTCGATGTTGTAGTCAATGCACTTGTAGGCTATGCCGGATTGTTACCGACTGTGGCAGCAATCAAAAAGTCAAAGAAGATTGCATTGGCAAATAAGGAGACCCTTGTTGTTGCAGGCGAGACAGTTATGCGCCTTGCTGAGCAGTATCGCGCACCAATTCTTCCTATAGATTCGGAGCACTCGGCTATCTTCCAGTGCCTTATTGGTGAGCGAAGTACTCTGCGTCGCCTTATTGTTACATGTAGCGGAGGTTCGTTGCGCGACCTTCCAATTGAGGCTCTGAAAGATGTGACACCAGAGCAGGCGCTTAAGCATCCTCAGTGGACCATGGGAGCAAAGATTACCATTGATTCATCTACGCTTGTTAATAAGGGCTTTGAGGTTATTGAGGCGGCTTGGCTCTTTGGCCTTGATGCAGATAAAATCTCGGTGTTGTTGCATCCACAGTCTGTTGTGCACTCAATGGTAGAGTTTGAGGATGGCGCAATTAAGGCGCAACTTGGTACGCCGGATATGCATATGCCAATCTCCTTTGCGCTGATGTATCCATATCGTGCACGTCGTGATGAGCACTTTAGTTTTGCTCAGAATCCAACATTGACCTTTGCAGAGGTTGATAGAGTTAAATATCCGGCGCTGGATATTGCCTACAACTGCCTTCGCACAGGTGGTACGGCGGCTTGTACAATGAATGGAGCTAATGAGGTTGCTGTTGCGGCGTTCCTTAACCATCAGTGTGGCTACCTTGATATTGTTCGCACTATAGAGCATGCTCTTGAGCATACTCAGTTTGTTGCAAATCCAACCCTTGAGGATTATGCGGCGGTAAATGCCGAGTCTCGCGCTCTGGCAGCTGAATTTTTGAAGTTAAAATAGTAAATATATGGAGACAGTAATTAGAATTATCCAATTTTTTCTCAGCTTGACACTGCTTGTGACAGTGCATGAATTTGGACACTTTATCATGGCACGACTCTTTAAGATTCGTGTCGATAAGTTCTATATCTTCTTTGATTGGGGCTTCTCGCTCTTTAAGTTTAAGCGTGGCGATACTGAGTACGGTATGGGTTGGTTGCCACTTGGAGGTTATTGCCAAATTGCGGGTATGATTGATGAAAATCAGACAAGTAAAGATCTTGCCTCTGAGCCACAGTCGTGGGAGTTTCGTTCAAAACCGGCATGGCAGCGCTTCTGTGTACTTGTGGCCGGTGTTACGATGAATGTCATCCTCGCCTTTTTTATCTACTGCGGTATAAGCTTTGCGTGGGGTGAGCAGTATCTTGCAAATGAGGATGTTACCAATGGCTATGGATATAGCTTTAATGCCGACGGAGAGTCTTTAGGTTTTAGAGATGGTGACGGAATACTTACAATCAACGATGAGGAGGTTGTAAATAGTGCGGCGGTAATCTCTCGAGTTATCCTTGCAGATGGAGATTTGCGTGTTATGGTGCTGCGTAATGGAGTGCCTGCCGGTGTTGTGGTTCCATATGAGAAGATAAATGCTCTGCGACAGAAGGAGGACTTTGGGGCATTCTGCTCTGTGCTTCATCCATTTATTATCGACTCGCTCGTTTCGCAAACAGCAATAGAGTCAGGACTCCAAAAGGGTGATAAGATTGTCGGTATTGATGGTATTGATGAGGTGGACTTTGCCGCTTATGCGCCGCTTCTCTCTCAGCGTGCCGGTAAGGGAACTGAGCTCACTATTGAGCGAGGTGAGGAGCAGCTGAAGATTCTTGTGCCCGTAAATAGTGAGGGTAAGATAGGTGTTATCACTGCCGCATTGCCATATAGACTTAGAACAAAGAGCTACTCGCTATTTGAGTCTATACCAGCGGGTGCGCGACTTACTGGCAGAACGATAAAGAACTACTGGAACCAGCTCAAGCTTATTGTAAAGCCGGATACCGGACTCTACAAGCAGGTGGGTGGATTTATCGCTATTGGTAAGATTTTCCCTGGAACATGGGACTGGTATGCCTTCTGGTCAATGACGGCATTCCTCTCAATTATTCTTGCAATTATGAATATCATTCCAATTCCAGGCCTTGATGGCGGCCATACTCTCTTTACACTTTGGGAGATGATTACTCGTAGAAAGGTTAGCGAGCGAGTGCTTGAGATTGCGCAGTATATCGGTCTGTTCCTACTGCTTGCGCTTATGCTCTTTGCAAACGGAAACGATATTTATAGACTCTTTAAGTAATGGCTGCCAAGGTTAAGCGTGCATATTTCTGTCGTGAGTGCGGCTATGACACCAATAAGTGGCTTGGCAAGTGCCCCTCTTGTGGCGCATGGAACTCCTTTACAGAGGAGGTAGTGGCCACTGCGAGTAGTGTTCCGGCACTTGTGGCAAGTAGGGCTATTGAGCCGGCAGTGCCACAGAGGGTGCAGGAGATAGAGTGTGGTAAGACTGTTCGCCTTGATACAGGCAATAGCGAGGTTAATCGTGTGCTTGGTGGGGGTGTAGTGCCAGGGTCGCTGATTCTTCTTGGTGGAGAACCTGGTATTGGTAAGAGCACACTCTCGCTGCAGCTTGCTCTGACAGATAATGGTATGACTACGCTCTACGTGTCAGGCGAGGAGAGTGCAGAGCAGATTCGTCTGCGTGCTGATAGAATAGGCATCCATAATGAGAATTGTACGGTATATACCGAAACTCTGCTTGAGAATGTCGTGGCGCAGATTGAGACACTGAAGCCTCATATTGTGGTTATAGACTCTATACAGACAATGGCATCTTCGCTACTTGACTCTTCACCGGGTAGTGTTTCGCAGATTCGTGAGTGCGCGGCAACGCTTCTGAAGTATGCCAAGAGTACTGGTACGGCAATCTTTATCATCGGACATATAACCAAAGAGGGTACTATCGCCGGTCCTAAGGTGCTGGAGCATATTGTAGATGTAGTGCTTCAGTTTGAGGGAGATAATAACAACATCTATCGAATCCTGCGCGGAATTAAGAACCGCTTTGGAGCAACCTTTGAGATTGGTGTCTTTGAGATGACCTCTGCAGGCCTTAAGTGCGTAGACAATCCATCTGAGATTCTGCTTACACACTATGCCGAGCCGCTGAGTGGTGTGGCGGTGGGTGCTTCGGTAGATGGAGTGCGCCCATACCTAATTGAGGTACAGGCTCTTGTAAGTCAGGCAGCATATGGTACTCCGCAGCGAAATACTACCGGCTTCGACTCGCGAAGGATGAATATGCTCATTGCTGTAATTGAGAAGAAGGTGGGTCTGAAGATGTTCCAGAAGGATGTCTTTCTCAACTTTGCAGGTGGTTTCCGTGTGGCAGATACGGGGCTTGACCTTGCCGTTATTGCGGCGGTAATCTCGTCATACTACGACTCACCACTGCTTGAGGATATATGCTTTGCGGGCGAGATAGGTCTTTCGGGCGAGGTGCGCCCAGCTCCACGTACAGAGCAGCGTATCGCTGAGGCGGCACGTCTGGGCTTTAAGCGTATTGTTATCTCTGGTTATGCCCCAAAATCACAGAAAAAGGTCGAGGGTATAGAGGTTATTAGGATTCATAGTGTGGGTGAACTTGCACGCCACATATTTAACAATCAGATGGAGGAACAGTATTGATACTTGGTCTATTAAATAGATATTCAACAGATTATAAGGCAAATCTACGCTTGGCGCTGCCCGTAGCACTTTCGCAGTTGGGTTATATTATCGTGCAGTTTGCCGATAATGCTATGGTGGGCGCATATGGTGGTGAGAATCCGCTGCCACTATCGGCAGTCTCTTTTGGTGTGATGATAAGCTTTGTGATGTTCAGTCTTAGTCTGGGCATCACACTTGGCATTACGCCGATTATTGGTGAACACTATGCTCGTGGTGAGTATCGCCGCACCGCACACTATCTGCAGAGTTCGCTTGTAGCCTTTCCACTAATTGGACTTCTCTTTATGGCGCTGCAACTACTCTCTGTGCCACTGCTCTATAAGATGGGGCAACCTGTAGAGGTGGTTGATATGGCTGTGCCGTACTATCGACTTATGGCGTATAGCCTGCCGGCAATAATGCTCTATGGCTGTTTTAAGCAGTTCCTTGAGGGTACGGGCGATACGACAACACCGATGGTTATAGCCATTACTACAAATGTAGTCAATGTTGCACTCAACTGGGTCTTTATCTATGGCCATTTTGGTTTTGAGGCTATGGGAGTAACCGGTGCGGGCTTGGCAACACTCATTGCCCGATATATATCGCCAGTGCTCATTTTTATATACTTTGTTGTTAAGAGTGAGTGTCGCGACTATCTCAAACTATTCTCGCGAGGTGTAAACTATATTAAAGATTCATTTCAGCTGCTCAAGATTGGAGTACCAACAGCGGGCCAGATGCTTCTTGAGGGTGCCGCCTTTGTGGTTACGAGTGTGATGATGGGCTGGTTTGGTGCTGAGGCTATTGCGGCAAATCAGGTGGCTATGACATACGGCAATGCGGCATTTATGCTCACAGTTGCCCTGGGTAGTGCAGCAACTATCCGAACATCGCACTGCTATGGATTAAGGGATAATGTGCAGATTCGCAGTGTTATCATCTCGTCTATACATCTTGCGGCATTGTGGGGCGCATTTGTGCTTATCCTCTTTATTGTTTTTAGAAATATACTACCTATGGCATTTACTCCGAGTCGCGAAATAATTGCCCTTGCAGCTCCAATGATGGTTTTGGTGGCTCTCTATCAGGTCTCGGATGCTATTCAAGGAACATTAGTGGGTGTACTGAGGGGTGTGCAGGATGTGAAGATTATTGCATATCTATCCTTTGTGGCCTATGTTTTACTTAATATCCCTGTGGGATATTTGTGCGCCTTTACCTTTGGCTTTGGAAGTGTGGGATTGTTGGCGGGATATATTGTAGGACTCTCTACAGCAGCTGTTGGATATGGAATAAGGGTATACAGACGATTGAAAAGTGAAAAAATAGTGGCAGGGTAGTGCATTTTCTCGCATTTTGTTGTATCTTTGTTAGATAAAATATTGTTGATAATATGGATAATAAGAAATATATGATTCCTGAGGTTGGTCGAGGATGTGCCTTCGGCTATGATGAGCAGGGTGAGATAACTGCTCAGATGGCTGATGGTTGCTTTAAGCTACATGAGACTCCATGGCTTGCGGGCTATCCTGACCATGAGCAGTGCGATATTTTTGAGGTTAGATTTAAGAATACTCGCCGCTCGTTCTATCAGAATGTCAATAATCTTGATTTGCAGATTGGTGACATCGTTGCCGTAGAGGCATCGCCAGGCCACGATATTGGTATCATTTCGCTTACGGGTGATATGGTTGCCAAGCAGATGCGCCGCGTGGGGTTCAACCCTTTTAATGGTGAGTTTAAGAAGATCTATCGCAAGGCTAAGCCATATGATATTGAGCGTTGGCAGGAGGCTATTGCTATGGAGCATGAGACGATGATTCGCTCGCGCCAGATTGCGGCTGAGATGGGCCTGTATATGAAGATTGGCGATGTGGAGTATCAGGGCGACAAAATTAAGGCGATATTCTACTATATTGCAGATGGCCGTGTGGACTTCCGTGAGCTGATTAAGGTCTTTGCAGAGCAGTTCCATATCCGCATTGAGATGAAACAGATTGGTGCTCGTCAGGAGGCTGGTCGTATTGGCGGTATTGGCGCGTGTGGTCGTGAGCTATGTTGCGCGTCGTGGATTTCGAGCTTCTCATCAGTGACAACGGGTGCAGCGCGTGTGCAGGACTTGTCGCTCAATCCGCTTAAGCTTGCCGGTCAGTGTTCAAAACTTAAGTGCTGCTTGATGTACGAGTATGACCTCTATATGGATGCTCGTAAGGCTATTCCTCGCATTAAGGAGCCACTGCAGGCTATTGATGGAGAGTATTTCCTTGTCAAGACAGATATCCTTGCTAAGACTATGACCTTTAGTAGTAGTAAGGAGATGATGTCTAATGTGGTGACAATACCGGTATGGCGTGTTAAGGAGATTCTTGCTGCCAATCGTAACGGTGAGAAGGTAGAGAGTATCGCTGGCGATAGCGCACCTGCTAAAAATGATGAACCAACATATCGCACTGAGGAGGATAGTATCACCCGCTTTGATAAGTCTAAGAAGCGTAAGAAAAAACGTAATAATAAACCTCAATCTCGCACAGAGAGAGCTCCAAAGGAGGATGGTGATAGTGTGGCAAATGCAGCACCTCAGCAGGATAAAGCTGCTGATTCTGCGCCACAGTCAGATTTTCCGCAGACAGATGCCCCTCAGGATGGTAATAGTGGCCAGGGCGCTCGTGGTCGTCAGCCTCATCGTGGTCGAAATAATCGATTTAGAGGTAATCGTCGTCCTCATGGTGAGAAGGGCCAGTCGGAGCATAAACCAGAGACTAAGGAGTAGATATGCGACTTTTTGTAGCTCTGTTTGCACTCTGTGTGGTTGTGTCGTGTGGTAGCAAGTCATATATTGATATGCAACCTGTTGATGCTTATGACTGGCAGCGTGCGGTGAGTGTTATCTACGAAAATAGCGATACGACTGCTTTGCGAAATATAGCTATCGCATTGCGATATAATGATAGTTTTAAGAGTGACACGCTTACAGTTAAGGTGCAGACGTCGCTACCTGATGCCCACCAGTTTAGTGAGAATGTTGTCCTGCACTTTGATAGGAGTTATAAAGCGACAGCGCTCACAGCCTCAGAGAGTGTTGGCTATAGGCAGAGTTGTCAGCTCAGTGAACGTGGAAGTTATATTTTTACAATAACCCCTTGTCGTGGCGTCTCGGGCGTTGAGGCTGTGGGTATAGAGATTTCAGAATAATGGGAAAGGATAAGCTTAAGAGATTTGCCGAGAATAAAACTTTTGCCTGCTTTGTTGAGCCTGAGTTTGAGCAGATGTTCCGCACAGAGCATCCGCTTAAGGGTCGTTGGCATAGTGACTTTTTTCATAATGATAACCCAATAGTCCTTGAACTTGGTTGCGGAAAGGGTGAGTATACCGTAGCGCTTGCCGAGCGTAATCCTGATAAGAACTTTATCGGAGTAGATATTAAAGGTGCTCGTATGTGGCGTGGAGCAAAGACGGCAACGGAGCGCGGAATGGAGAATGTCGGCTTTTTGCGTGCTCGTATCGAGTTTATCACTTCGCTCTTTGCCCCAGGAGAGGTGGCAGAGATATGGATTACATTCCCGGACCCACAACTCAAGACCCGCAGAGCAAAGAAGCGTCTCACCTCGCCAATTTTCTTGGAGTACTATGCTCAGCTGCTTGCTACAGATGGTTGGATAAATCTCAAGACAGATTCACAACACCTATATAATTATACACAGGCGGTTATCTCTCACTTTGACCTGCAGTGCGAGGTGGCGAATAATGATATTTACGGCAGTGGTTATGCTGATGAGGTGCTATCTGTAAAGACTGCGTACGAAACTGTATATCTACAGCGTGGATTGCCGATAACATATACTCGTTTTGGCTTAGGTGGAAAGAGCCATTTCCCTATGTTTGACTGGGAGGGCGACGATGTATTGGCTAAAGATGATGAAGAAAACCGCAAATAAAGCCAAAAAGAAACAAAAGTAAAGCGAAAAAGTAATATTTTTCGAAAAAATTCTTTCCTTTTATTCATTTTGTTACTACTTTTGCGAAAAATATGACTAA
This sequence comes from uncultured Alistipes sp., assembly GCA_904502005.1. GTDB lineage: Bacteria > Bacteroidota > Bacteroidia > Bacteroidales > Rikenellaceae > Alistipes. Next base: position 11,670 of record CAJGDC010000018.1, on the reverse strand, counting down.
AAATTGGAAAGTATGCTAGAAAAATTAAAACAAGAGGTCTATCAGGCAAACCTTGACCTCGTGCGTCATGGTCTTGTTATTCTTACATGGGGAAATGTGTCGGCTATTGACCGAGAGACAAACCTTGTTGTCATCAAGCCAAGTGGTGTGAGCTATGACAGCATGAAGGTTGAGGATATGGTTGTGGTAGATCTTGATGGTAATGTTGTTGAGGGCTCTCTGCGTCCTTCATCTGATACTCCAACGCATATTGCTATCTATAAGGCTTTTGCAGAGGTTGGTGCAGTGGTGCATACGCACTCAACATATGCGACAGCGTGGGCTCAGGCTTGTCGCGAGATTCCTAACTTGGGTACAACACATAGCGATACATTCCATCATAATGTTCCGTGCACTGATGAGATGAGTGCAGAGCAGATTGTATCGGCTTATGAGGCGGAGACAGGTACTGTGATTGCGGATGCATTCAAGAATATCAATCCAATGCATACACCGGCTGTACTTGTTGCGCATCACGGACCTTTTACATGGGGCGAGAGTGCAGCAAAGGCTGTTGAGAATGCTGTTATCCTTGAGGAGGTTGCTCGCATGACCTCGATAACTGTTGCGCTGAATCCAACAGTTCAGATGAATGAGAATCTGATTGAGAAGCACTATAGCCGTAAGCATGGTGCAAATGCATATTATGGTCAAATTAAAAAATAATATATAGTTATGAGCATGACTAAAGTAGAGCGTGCACTTGAGCGCACAACAGACACTAAGGACCTACTCATTGGTGCTGGTGTAGTATCTCGTACAGGCGAGATGTTTACAAAATTATTCCCTGGCTGCAAGGCTATTATCGTTGCTGACCTCAATACTTGGGAGGTTGCAGGTAAGGCTGTCTACGCTTCACTTGTAGAGGCAGGCATTGAGCAGGATGAGCCATTTATCTTTACCGATAAGGAGCTTTATGCTGAGTGGAAGCATGTTGAGGCTCTGAAGGCTCGCCTTGAGAAAACAGAGGCAATCGCTATTGCTGTTGGTTCGGGTGTTATGAACGATACAACAAAGTATGTGTCTCACCTCATCTCTCGTAAGTATATGTGCGTTGGTACTGCAGCATCTATGGATGGCTATACAGCTTATGGCTCATCAATTACAAAGGATGGTAACAAGCAGACATTCGACTGCCCAGCGCCTTACGGCTTTGTTATGGACCCAGTTATTGCTGCTGCTGCACCAAAGGAGCTTGCCGCTTCTGGTTATGCAGACCTTATTGCTAAGATTCCAGCTGCAGCAGACTGGATGCTTGCAGATGTTACTGGTAATGAGAAGATTGATGAGTTTGCACTTGGTCTTGTACAGGATGGTCTGCGTGAGTCACTCTCTGCACCTGCTGCAGTTCGTGAGGGTGATTTGAAGATGACCGAGTTGCTTAGCGAGGGTCTGCTGATGAGTGGCTTTGCTATGCAGGCAATTCAGTCTTCACGTCCAGCATCAGGTACTGAGCACCAGTTCTCACACTGCTGGGATATGGAGGATTTGTGCTTCGAGGGTAAGCATGTATCTCATGGCTTCAAGGTTGGTATCGGTACTCTTGCATCTACTGCATCGCTTGAGTTCCTTCTTGAGCAGGATATCGAGAATCTTGACGTTGATGCTTGCGTAGCGGCTTGGAAGAGCTGGGAGGAGCAGGAGGCTGAGATTCGTGCTGTCTTTGATGGCATGCCGGGTCATACTGCTCGTGGTCTTAAGGAGACTCGTGGTAAGTATGTTGATAAGGAGGGTCTTCGCGCTCAGCTTGAGGCTCTTAAGGCTGCTTGGCCAACTCTCAAGACTCAGATTGCAGAGCAGATTATCCCATTTGCTGAGGTGCGTGAGAACCTTCGCCTTGTAGGTGCTCCATACGAGCCAGAGCATATTGGTGTGACTCGTGAGCGTTTCCGCAAGACCTTCTCATATATCCCTTATATGCGTAGCCGTTACACAAATATTGACGTTGTGTATCGCCTCGGTCTGCTCCCTGCACTGCTTGAGAAGCTCTTTGGTAAGGGTGGCGTTTGGGAGTGCTAAATCGTATGGTAAACTGATAGTAGAACATAGGTTGCCCGTTTGGGCAACCTATGCTTGAATAAAATTGTAAAAACCTAAAACCTAAAATAATGAATACAACATCTCGCTCTTTTAACAATTGGCAGACGCGAACTATCATCTACACAATGGTTGGTTACGCTCTGTTCTACTTTGTGCGTAAGAACTTCTCAATTGCTATGCCGGGCCTTACTGCAGAGTTTGGTATCTCAAAGGTGTCGCTCGGTCTGTTCCTTACACTGCACGGAATTATCTACGGCCTTTCTCGTTTTGTAAACGGTATTGTTTCAGACCGTGGTAGCGCTAAGGTTGTAGCATCTGTAGGTCTGATGCTCTGCGCTGTGGCAAATATTATCTTCGGTGTCAGCGACTTTGTGGCAAACTGGATTGTTGTCCTTGCTGCTAAGATGGGTACTACACTCACATTCTCATCTGTTCTTGTATATTGCATGGGTATTGTGTGGGTAATCAATGGTTACCTGCAGGGTATGGGTGTGCCACCGTTTACAAAGATTAATACACATTGGATTCATCCGGACCAGCTTGCAACGAAGATGTCCGTTTGGAATATGTCTCACTCTATCGGTGCAGGTCTTGTGTTTGGTCTCTGTGGTTGGGTTATCATGCCACACCTTGGTCTGGATATGAGCGCAAACGCTGAGGTTGTAAAGACTATTACCGAAAACCTTGGTGCAAATGCATCATACGAGGAGATTTTGAGCTTCTCACAGCACTTCGGCGCTTGGCGTCTGTGCTTCATTATCCCTGCTGCATTTGCATTGCTGGGCTCACTGGGTATCATCACTATGATTAAGAACTCTCCATCAGAGGTGGGTCTCCCAGAGGTTGTTGAGCAGAAGGCAACTGTCGTTCAGAGTGCAGAGGAGAAGGCTGAGTACAACGCATTTGTACGTCGTAAGGTATTTGGTAACCGCCTTATCTGGACCCTCGCGCTAGCAAACTTCTTTGTCTATGTTGTACGCTTTGCGGCTCTCGACTGGGGTCCTACAATGCTTACAGAATCTAAGGGTCTTAGCTTGGCTATGGCAACAACTCTTTGTATCGTCTTTGAGTTTATTGGTGGTAATGTCGGTATGGTATTCTGGGGTTGGCTTACAGATAAGTTCTTTGATAGTAAGGCTCACCGCACTTGTGTGCTCTGTATGGTCGGCGCAGCAGTTACTGTAGCTACATTCTGGGCAATCCCTGCGGGTACAGCATGGTGGATTCAGATTCTTCCATTTACATTCTTGGGCTTCTTTGTCTATGGTCCACAGGCGCTCTTGGGTATCTCTGCTGCAAATCAGGCTACTAACCGCGCTGCTGCTACTGCAAACGGTATCCTTGGTATCTTTGGATACGCCTCTACACTTATCTCAGGCGTTGGTTTCGGATATGTAGCACAGCACTACGGTTGGAATGGCGCATATCTAACTATCCTCATTATGGCAGTTCTCGGTGCAATTACATTGCTTACAATGTGGGGTGCTAAGGCTAACGGATACGAGGATTAATTTGATACACAAAGGCAGCCTCTGCTGCATTACACTGCGATAATCGAGTGCTCGCAAACGTCTAAAGTTGCGGGCACTCGTCTTTTTTGTTTTTATAACTACTGAGTGATAGAAAAAATAACGTTTCACTGTGGTTTTATGTAATATTTTATTATATTTGTGACAAGTATGGTAAAATTTTTAATATTAGTATTATGAGAAACTTAGTGATTTCGCTTGCGGCTCTATTGTTGGTCGGTTGTAATCAACACGAAGAGGTGGATAACAATGACAAATTGGGCGGTAAGGAGTATACTGCATCAATAGACGAGCAGATTTCGCGTGTCTATATGGAGGAGGATTTATCTCTTCATTTTAATGCATCAGATGCAATTACTCTTTTTTCAACAACTAAAAACAGAAAGTTTGTCTTTGTTGGCAATCAGGGTGATAATAGTGGTAAGTTTGCTCAGGAGGGCTCTCAGGCTATCTCTGGCACTCCGCTTGATAAGGTCTATGCCATCTATCCATACAATAGAAGCACAGCGATAAATGATCAGGGCGTTATCTCAACAGCATTGTCATCAGAGCAGAGCTATGTTATTAACTCGGTTGCTCGTGGTGCAAATATGATGGCGGCTGTAACGGCTACGGCGGCAGATACACACCTTGGTTTTAAGAATTTGTGTAGCTATTTGTGCGTTGAGCTATATGGTAAGGATGTTACCCTTAGAAGCATCAAACTCGAAGCTAATGGTGGCGAGAAGATTGCAGGTACATTCTCCTTGTCTGCAAATGGTGCAACTCCAGAGGTTAAGGCCTCTGAGAATGCAGTGCCGTACATAACATTGACATTGGGAAATGGCGTCGCACTTTCAGACTCTGCAGCCAAGCCAACAAAGTTCTTCTTTGCCACTTTACCGACAACCTTAGCGGATGGATATACATTGACAGCGCAGGATAGTAGCGGTAAAACGTTTGTTGTAGTGAGTGAGCAGCCTTTAACTTTGGAGCGCAATGAGATACAGACAGTAAAGGCAGTAGAGGTTATTCCAATTGCTACTGAAATTAAGGGTCTTACTGCCCCTAAGAGTATCGATTTGCCAGCACAGAGTCTCAATTGCCCAACATACAACTTTGGTTCTACTACTGAGGATATAACACTCTCGACAAATGAGCCATGGATTGGTATTGTCGAGAAGTTTAAGAGCGTGAAGTTGGGTGAGTCTGCGAGCGTTCAGGTTTGGTCAGAGCCAAACTTCTCAACTACAGAGCGTAGAGCAACAATTACAATTACTGGTGTTACTAGTGGTGCCCAAATTGAGGTTCCTGTGACCCAGGCTCCATACTTTACATCAATTACAGAGGCATTCCCTGCACGACTTGAGCTTCAGTCGGCAAGCTGTGATACCTCAAAGTGGGCAAGCAATGGTATAGTAAAGCCACGCAATAGTAGTGCTGTGTTGAGTGTTGTATCTACAAGCGGTAATAAACTCACTTGCACTGTTAGCAGTGGTGCGAAAGTTGCTAATTTGGGCGTAGGTGATTATCTGCTCTATGCAATCCCTACAAAGGGGGTTGCAGCGGGCGAGCAGATTGACTTTATGTGCACACTCGGCCCAAGCGATTCAACATCTCCAAAGTACTACATCTTTGAGTATTGGGACGATGGAGAGTGGAAGTGCGTCGAGAGTTCTCTGCGTACAGCAGAGGATTATTCAGGTCTAAAGTACTCTCTTATCTGTCGTGTTATGGATGAGTCGTACAATATAACCTTTACCCAGTCTTTTGCCCTCTCAAAACCTGTTGTTGATGACTGTGTTAAGGTGCGTATTCGTGTGCTTACACCAGGTGCAGGTGCTATCCGCGTGCCTTCTGGTAATGGATATATGGGAATGTATATGATTAACTATCCTAATGCAGTGCCTGTTGTAGATAGCAAGCGTATGCTATTCATCGGTAACTCGTTTACCTACTACTTTGGTACAGCCTTTATGTTCAAGGAGATTGCTCGTACCGAGGGCCATCAGGTTGATGCAGTTATTGGTGTTAAGGGTAGTCAGTCATTTGCGGAACATATTAGACTCTATATGTCGCTTGATGCAATTAAGCAGGGAGGTTATGACTATGCCTTCTTGCAGGATACATCTCCAAATCCGGCTCTATATGCAGACACCGGCTCACAGGCGGTTCTGGATGCTTGTAATACAATAAATAACCTTACCTTGGCAGCCTCGCCATCGTGCCAGATTGTATACGAGCGCACTTGGGCGGTCTCTTATGAGAACTATCGCGGTTATGGTAGTTATGATAAGCTTGACTATCTTATTAAGACAGGTCTAGAGATGTTGCAGCGCGATGTAGACCATAAGGGTATTATCGTTAGCCCTATTGGTTTGGGATTCCGTGTGGCTCGTGAGCAGAAGATCAATCTACTCTTTACAGATAATCGCCACCAGAGCCGTGCAGGCGCATATATGAAGGCTTGTATCAACTATCTCTATATCTATAAGACTCGCTTCTCTGCTAATGTATCAAATTGTGGTGTTGATGCCGCTTTGGCTAAGACTATTCGCGACATTGCCGAGCGAGTTGTCTTTGAGGGTGTAGAGGAGCACTACGAGTTTGAGAAACCAAAAACTGAGGAGGCAGCAAACTGCTATATCATTGACAAGGCTGGACAGTACTCTATCCGCGCGGATGTTATGGGTAACGGAAATATCCCTGCAGGCTCGGCTATTACTTCGGCGACTCTTAATGGTAAGGGTGCAAAGGTGCTCTGGAGTAGCTATAATACAACTACAGCACCAGCTTCTAATGATGAGCTTATCTCAAATGTGTCGTATGCTGACGGAAAGATTACCTTTACAGCGGGCGCAAATGGCTTTAAGGAGGGTAATGCGGTAATTGCTCTGTATGACGATGCCGCTTGTCAGGGAAATATTCTTTGGAGTTGGCACATCTGGCTCTGCGACGACATTAAGGAGCAGAGCTATAACAACAAGGTTTGGCTCGATAGAAATCTCGGTGCGCTTGCTGCAGAGGCTGGTAATCCGCTCAATATTGGATTCTACTATCAGTTTGGTCGTAAGGATCCATTCCGTGGTGCAGCAGCTATAAATGCCAATACATATGTGGCTACAACAGGCACTTGGCCAGCTGTTACATCTACTATTCCGTCTATGCCAGAGGCCTATGTAATAGCGAATCCTCAGCAGCTTATCGCTCGAAATAAGGACCCTCGTGATTGGTTTACAACAGATACGGCTGCTCAGAATCACGCATTGTGGAACTCTGGTGGCAAGACTATGTACGATCCGTGTCCGCTGGGTTATAAAGTGCCGGGTAGTTATGACTGGAACGTGGGTCAAGGTGCTGAGACATCGTTCTTTACAAATAGTAACTTTATTTTTGATAGCACAACTTGCTGCTGCACATATACAGATGGCTCTACAGTTGTTGTATACCCAATCGCGGGCTGTACAAGTGGAGCGGGTGAGATCTCTAATGTTGGTGTTAAGGGTTACTATCGTGCTACAGGTAATGTTGAGACTACAAAGTACGGTGATGTGCTTGAGCTGGTGCTCTCAGGTTCTGTAATTAACCCAGTGCAGGGGAATTATCGTGGTAGTGGATACTCTGTACGTTGCGTTAAGGAGTAACTCTGTAAATATTTATAACATGGGCACTCAAGAGTATTGCATCTTGAGTGCCTATGTTGTGTTAAAGAGCCGGATTGTTAAGATATATATAGCCCGTTAGGTAGCTGGCAAATATCAACCACAGCAGATAGGGCACAAATGTCCATGCGGCAGTACGATTTTGACCAAAGGCGTAGACTGTGTATGTAAAGACAAGCACGTCAAGTATCAGTATTACAATAAGTCCGAGTAGTGGCGAGCGCAGTGCAAAGAAGGCTACGCTCCAGAGAAAGTTTACCAGTAGCTGCACCAACCACAGCCGTACAAGCGACATATCCCCTTTGGCTATCATTGTTCCAATACTTAAACCCATAAGTATGTAGAGGATGGTCCACGCAATAGGAAAGAGTACTGCGGGTGGGGTGAGTGGGGACTTAACAAGTGTCGGATACCACTCTGTAATGGCCGGTGTCTGAATATATGCACCCAATGCGCCAATGGCGAGGGCAAGCACTGTGGGTATTGTGTAGGCGAAAAACTTTTTCATAATCTGTTTTTTGCCTGTGCTGTACAAAAAGAGTGCCTTAAGTTTTGCTGTTCGGTAGAATTTCGCTAACTTTGAAATAGAGAAAATTTTCAAAATGGGGTTAGTATGAAAAAAGATGTTGCTTTGGTGCTCTCTAGCGGTGGACCGAGAGGACTTGCATATATCGGAGCTATAGAGGAACTCTTAGAACGTGGCTACGGTATACACTCTATTGCTGGCACATCTATGGGCTCGCTTGTGGGTGGTGTGTATGCAGCAGGAAGGCTTGCAGAGTTTAAACATTGGCTTGCGGAGCTTGATGGTTGGTCTGTCTTTTCACTTATGGACTTCTCTTTGAGCAAAAATCACTTTGTTAAGGGTGATAAGATTATGGCGGCTATAAAGGAGATTGTGCCAGATGTGAATATTGAGGAGCTCCCTATACCATACAGCGCTGTGGCGACAGATCTTTGCACGGGTGAGGAGGTTGTATTTCGCACAGGTAAACTCTTTGATGCTATCCGCGCGTCTATCTCCATTCCATCACTCTTTCGTCCTGTAAAGCATGGTATGAGCCTGCTTATTGATGGATGTATGGTAAATTGCCTTCCTTTGGAACATGTGGCGCGTAAGGATGGTGATATGCTTGTAGCCTTTGATACAAACTATATGGATGTGGCAGAGATTCGTGCCGATATGGTGCGAGAGAGTGCCGAGATTGCAGCAGAAGAGGCATTCTACCAGCTCTCGCGCGAGCAGGCCAGTGAGATAATTGCCGATTTGCGAGATGATAGTGCAGGTGGCGTACTCTCACGTCTGCGTAGTGTGGGTGGCCGAGCAATGGAACTTGTAGGCCGCATTCGTGACTTTCGTGTGGCTGCAGAGTCGCATGTAGATAGTGATTATGGAGATACCTATATGAGCATAATCAACCGCTCATTTAGTATTATGAATCACCACCAAACCCAAACAAAGATAGCGCAATATCGACCAGATGTTATAGTTCGTATGTCCTTTGATGCATATGGAGATATTGCCCACTATGCAAAGGTCACAGAGATTTCAGAGATTGGCCGTGAACTGATGGCGCGCGAGCTTGACGCACTTGAACTCTAAAGAAAATTAAAAGGGTAGAATAGACATATACGCAAAATTTTTATTACCTTTGCGTAAATATTACCCAGACTATGAAGTACGACCTTTTTATAAGCTATTCGCGAGCAGATTATTGGGATAAGAATGAGTGTGTTATCCCCGGGAATATTGTGTCGCAGATTGTTGAAACACTCGAGGCTTATCAACAGCACTATAAATTTGAGTATTTCTTTGACCAAGAGGCAATAGAGTCTCGTGCTGCATATCTGAAACGTATAGCTTCAGCAATAAATGAAAGTAAAGTGATGCTCTTTGTAGCAAGCAAGAACTCTTATGCCTCAGACTTTTGCGCAAAAGAGTTGAACTTTGCTGATAAGAGAGATATACCGATCTTCCAGTACTGCATAGATAGTGCTAAAATGCCACTAGATATTGAGTTGCTTTTAGGCAATCATCAGTTCCGCCATTCTCGACACTATACTGTAGAAAAAATAGTGCAAGATGTACTTGGTGAAGCATTGAATTGCAAAATTAAACCTCTGTCTGATTTATCACAAGCATCGTTACAGGTTGCCACAAAGCAGTATCCCCCACTCAAGGGTGTAACACCGATAGCAATTGACAGTTCGCTTACTGCAGCTCAGTTGTTTTCTAAAGGATATGAGTACTTCCGTAAAAAGGACTATAACTCTGCTGTACAATACTTCCACAAGGCAGCACTTATGGGGGATGCTGTTGCACAAACTTATTTAGGATTATGCTACCACAATGGTTTTGGTGTATCACAAGATTATGCAGAAACTGTAAAATGGTATCGTAAGGCAGCAGAGCAGGGATATGCTAGCGCACAATATGGTTTAGGCCTCTGCTACTATGCAGGCCATGGTGTAACCCGGGACTATGCAGAGGCAGTAAAGTGGTATCGAAAGGCGGCGGAGCAGGGATATGCTAGTGCGCAAAATAATTTAGGTTTATGCTACAAGTACGGTCGTGGTGTAACTCAAGATTACGCAGAGGCAGTAAAGTGGTATCGAAAGGCGGCGGAGCAGGGAGTAGCAGCTGCGCAAAATAATTTAGGAAACAGCTACTACAAAGGCAATGGTGTAACACAAGATTACGCCGAGGCAGTCAAGTGGTGTCGTAAGGCTGCCGAGCAGGGAGATGCGAGTGCGCAATATAATGTAGGACTCTGCTACGAGGAAGGTCGTGGTGTACCCCAAGACTATGCCGAGGCAGTAAAGTGGTATCGTAAGGCAGCTGAGCAGGGACATATACATGCGCAATTTAATTTAGGATACTGCTACGACGCAGGTCTTGGTGTAACACAAGATTACGCAGAGACCGTAAAGTGGTATCGCAAAGCGGCAGAGCAGGGAGAGGCAGCTGCGCAAAATAATTTAGGTTTCTGCTACGAAAAAGGTCGTGGCGTAACAAAGAGCATTTCAGAGGCAGTAAAGTGGTATCGCAAGGCGGCCGAGCAGGGAAATGAAAATGCGAAAACAAATCTTCGCAGGCTTGGGTATAAAGAGTAATTAACAGAAAAAACTATAGACTATGAAGCGAATTTTAACACTTTTGTGCGCAGTGGTGTTGGTGGTATCAACAGCATCTGCGTGGGGTAGACTTGGGCATGCGACAGTGGCCAAGATTGCCGAGAATCATTTGACAAAAAAGGCTAAGAAGCAGATTACAGAGTATCTACACGGTGAGTCAATCGTAAAGTGGGCATCATATGCTGACGATAGCAAGCCAGAACTACTTGTGGATCTGGGTTTTGAGCCTACAGATGCTAAGCGATTTATCACCTATCCGCACACCTTTGAGGCTAATGCTGACTGCACACCTTATCGTGGCATCCGCAAGGGTGACAAGTATGTTAAGAACTGCATCTACTACATCAATCAGATGGCAGAGAATCTGAAGTCAAATGCCAAGGAGATGACCGACTCTGTGCGAGTTGCGCACATTGCTCTGATAGTTCACTTTGTGGGTGATATGCACTGTCCAGAGCACATCCGCTATCCTGAGGATCAGACAATTGGCTACTACAAGGTCTACTTTGGCAAGGAGCAGATTCGCTACCACAGCCTTTGGGATACCCCAATAATCGCAGCGCGCAATCCGTGGGGATTTTCTGATACAGCTGCACTGCTTGACACCTATACCAAAGCGCAGATTGCTGAGGTTACAGCCGGAACTCCATACGACTGGGGATATGACTCGGCAAAAGCATCACGCAAAGTGCATGAGGTTAAGGAGGGTGCCAAACTTGATAAGCGACTCTACCTTAACGAGTACGCTCCACTTGCAGAGGAGCAGATTCGCAAGGGTGGATACCGTTTGGCAGCGCTACTTAACGAAATTTTTAAGTAGAAAAAACTACAATTCTTTAACTATAGCAGGGCAGCAACCCTGCTTTTTTTGTGTAGAAATGTCGTTTCAGTGTTTGATATTTGCCATTCATAGATTAAATCTAAATTGTGAAAAAACTAACAGCAAAAAAGTTAGGAACAATCGAAAAGAGTTGTTATTTTTGCACCGCTGAAATATGCGCCTATTATAAATAGGTGAGATAAGGTAAGTTAGGTACGGAATTTGAAACAATAACAATAAAAGATAAAGATTATGGCAGAAAAGAAGTTTATCACTTGTGATGGTAACTATGCCGCAGCGCATATCGCGTATATGTTCTCGGAGGTTGCAGCCATCTATCCTATTACCCCTTCGTCTACTATGGCAGAGCTTGTAGATGAGTGGGCTGCGCAGGGTCGCAAAAATATCTTCGGTCAGACCGTAAAGGTTGTTGAGATGCAGTCAGAGGCTGGTGCAGCGGGTGCTG
>CAJGDC010000017.1 GCA_904502005.1 uncultured Alistipes sp. | reverse complement strand
TTGAACCTAGGACCCCATGATTAACAGTCATGTGCTCTAACCGACTGAGCTATTCAGGCATTTTTAAGAACCATCGCAGAGTGTTCTGCGTTTTTCGTGGTGCAAATATAGGGGCTTTTTTTTTATCCACCAAATATTTTGTGAAAAAAATTAAAAAAAAGTGTAACTTTGTGCCATGAAAGCAATTTTACCTATATATATAATAATTATCTCTGCGTTTTTTTCTTTCTCGGCAGTAGCACAGCAGGCCTCTTTGAGTTTTGAGATGCAGCGTCACGACTTTGGCACAATTGCAGAGGACGGCGGTGTTGTCAACTATGCGTTTGAATTTACAAACGCTACAAATAAACCGATAGTTGTGCTTGATGTCACTGGTGGATGTAGCTGCACAAAGGCTATTTTTCCTCGCCAGCCGATTCTACCAGGCAAGAGTAGTAAGATAGATATCAACTTTGACCCGATGAATCAACCCGAGGGCAATTTTTTCCGCAAGATTGTCATCACCACCTCTGAGGGCAGGCAGACAATCTCAATATCGGGCAGTATAACCCCACGCAAGAAGAGTATTGAGGAGCAATATCCAATAATTTTGAGTAACGGTGTAAGGTTAGAGGTAAACCACCACGCTTTTGGCTATGTAGAACATAGTAAGGTCACACGTAGCAGCTTTGGAATTATAAACACCTCTAACCAACAAATATCCATACGCCTTATTCCGAGCGTTGAGAGTGGGCAGCTATCTTTAAGCTATCCCACAACTCTCGCTGCACATCAGAGTGGAGTGATAGACTTTGGGTATGCACTGCCTGAGGGATGTAACAAGTATGGAACTTTGCAAGATGTGCTCTACATTGACATAGACGGCATTCGCTCCACTTATCCGCTCATTATCAACGGCATAGCCATAGACAGTCGCAAAAACAACACAGATAAAGAGTGGCAGAAGATACAATTAAGCGAAAATTTTATTAAATTTGGCACTTTGAAACACTCCAATTCGACAGTTTCACATTCTGTAGAGATACGCAATATTGGTCTTGAGCCATTGATTATCAGAGCTATAGAGTGCAGCAGCAATGCGTTTAGTTATTCTCTTAAGGGAAGAAGCACCATTGCTAGCGACCAAGTTGCAACACTTGAGGTGAGTTTCAACCCCTCTAAGTCCGATTTTGGAGCAGTGACAGGAGATATTTTGATTATAACAAACGACCCGCAGCAACCTACAAAGCGATTGAAGGTTACGGCGATAGTAGAAAAGTAGATACTATGTTTGAGATTTTAAGCAGAGAGTTGCTTGCCGAGAATATCTGGCAGACAAAAGTTTATGCCCCACGTATTGCAAAATCTGCAAAGCCCGGACAATTTATCATTGTACGCGCTGAGGAGCGTGGTGAGCGCATCCCTCTAACCATTGCAGATTACAACACAGAGGAGGGCTCTGTAACTATGGTTACGCAGGCATTAGGCGTATCAACAAAGAAGATTGTAGCTAAGACTGAGGGCGAGAGCTTTGCCGACGTAGCAGGTCCACTCGGTCGCCCATCTGACTTTGTTGCCGAAAATATAGAGGAGTTGCGCAAGAATCGTTTCATCTTCGTTGCCGGCGGCGTGGGCACTGCGCCTGTATATCCACAGGTAAAGTGGCTACACGAGCACGGCATTGAGGTAGATGTTATTATCGGTGCAAAAACAAAGGATATGCTTATCTACACCGAGAAGATGCGTGCCGTAGCGACAAACCTCTATATTGCCACTGACGACGGAAGTGAGGGCTTCCACGGACTTGTGACAACACTGCTTGAGAAGCTTATCACCGAGCAAGGTAAGAGCTACGACTGTTGTGTTGCTATTGGTCCGATGATTATGATGAAGTTCGTAACCCTTACCGCAAAGAAGTTTGAACTACCATGTGTTGTATCGCTCAATGCATTGATGGTAGATGGTACTGGCATGTGCGGTGCGTGCCGAGTGACCATAGCAGGCAAGACAAAGTTCACCTGTGTTGATGGACCAGAGTTCAACGCCTACGATGTAGATTTTGATGAGGCGATGCGTCGTCAGGGTATGTATCGTACTCAAGAGCAACGCGCAGCTGCAATTGCTGCCGAGCGTGAGGCTGGTCACAAGTGTAATATTGGTTTAGACAAATAATTGAATAGCAATCCGTTATGGCAAATAAAATACCGCGTGTACCGGTGCGCGAACAAGATCCGGCAATTCGTGCAACAAACTTTGATGAGGTTTGTCTTGGTTACTCTCTTGAAGAGGCAACCCTTGAGGCATCTCGTTGCCTAAATTGTAAGAACCCTCGTTGCGTTGGCGCTTGTCCAGTTGGCATTCAGATTCCGCAGTTTATTGAGGCTCTAAAGGGTGGCGATGTCAAGGGTGCAGCTGATATTATTGCACACGACTCATCACTGCCAAGTATCTGTGGTCGCGTATGTCCACAGGAGAGTCAATGTGAGGGCAGCTGTATATTGGGCATCAAGGGCGAGAGCGTTGCCATTGGCAAACTCGAGCGCTTTGTGGGCGACTGGAGGTTAAACAACCCTCAGGATGTAGAGCTACCAGAGAGCAACGGCAAAAAGGTTGCCATTGTAGGTAGTGGTCCTGCAGGTCTTGCATGTGCGAGCGACCTTGCCAAGTTGGGCTATGAGGTAACAGTCTTTGAGGCTCTGCACGAGGTTGGCGGAGTGCTTGTATATGGCATTCCGGAGTTCCGACTGCCAAAGAAGGGTGTTGTTGCCAAGGAGGTTGAGAGTGTAAAACGTTTGGGCGTAAAGTTCGAGACAGACGTTATCGTTGGAAGGACCGTCACTATCGACTCACTGATGGACGAGGAGGGCTTTGACGCTGTCTTTGTCGGCTCTGGAGCAGGACTTCCACGCTTTATGGGCATTGAGGGTGAGAACCTTAATGGCGTACTATCTGCAAACGAGTTCCTTACTCGCGCAAACCTTATGCGCGCATACGACGACCAGTACGATACCCCTATCTATGTTGGTCAGCGAGTTGTTGTAGTCGGTGGTGGTAATGTTGCTATGGACGCTGTGCGCACAGCCAAGCGACTTGGCGCCGAGGCGACTATCGTCTACCGTCGCTCTGAGGCTGAGCTTCCTGCTCGCGTAGAGGAGGTGCACCACGCAAAAGAGGAGGGTATTGAGTTCCGTATGCTGACAAACCCTACACGAGTTATTGGCGACGAGAAGGGCTGGGTTACTGGCCTAAACTGCCTCCGCATGGAGCTCGGTGAGCCAGATGCGAGTGGCCGCCGCTCCCCTGTTGAGGTCGCCGGCTCAGACTTTGAGATTGCTTGCGACGTGGTTATCATGGCACTGGGAACATCACCAAACCCACTTATCGCCTCAACAACCGAGAACCTTGAGACAACCCGCCGTGGCTGTATCGTAGCTGATGAAGATGGTCGAACATCACGCCCTGGCGTATTCGCTGGCGGCGATACTGTCACTGGCGCCGCAACCGTAATCCTCGCCATGGGCGCAGGTCGCAAAGCCGCCGCAGCTATTGATAAGTATCTGAGTTTGTAAGCATAATGGATTGAGCAGTAAAGTAGTTTTAGCATGAAAAGACTCATCTTGTTTGTGGCGTGTCTGCTATCTATACTCATCCCTGCAACCGTATCGGCTGCATATGTAACCAAGGTGGTTATCACTGCACCAGAGCCTACTGTAGGAGAGAAACCGTCGTATAGTGCAACTGTTCCACACACTGCAAGCACAGAGGTCTATGAGGTAGTGTGGTCTGGCGAGTTTGATAATGGCCGATTTATCCAGGGAAACAACTACACGATGACCGTCAAGTTGAGGATAAAGTCAACATCGTCAAATGTCTTTACGACTACTCAGACTATCAATGCCACCATCAACGGTCGCAAGGCAAGGACATCATCTGTTCAACCTCAGAAAGCATATGTAAAATATACTTGGAAAGAGCTCGGCGGTCCAAACCCTAATGACCCAAAAACCAAGCTCAAAACAAAGCTTAAAGAGATTGCTGCAGCATATACTGCTACTAATGCTGACAATGACAAGGTCTTGATAAAATATATCAAGAGTCAACTTCCAGGTGCAGAGGTATGGAGTGCGGGCGGTAGCTATACCTATACCCGAAAGATGCCATCTGAGACTGCGGACGGCAACATATCAGTATCAATAGGAATCACATATAAAGGCGTGACTCTTGATCGTCACAGTTTCACAGTGGTACTTCCAGCCCTCAATAAATCTCCGGAGGCTGCAATGTTACAGGCAGATATGAATCTGATGAAGGCCGCGCTGAAGAATCTTATAGCGAGCTCAAAAACTACGGGCAATGATATTCTTTCGGCTGTTAATGCCGCAGCTGTTAACGGCACAAAGGCTTCGTGGGATACAAACTATAGATACACAGCTCCTACTGCAACCGTTATGGGAAGCATAGATGGAAATATTATCTTTACCCTCGGTCGTAGCAAGGACTATTTCCACGCACACAAGTCATTACCTATTGCTGGAGACAGAACAGATGCAGCTATTGATGAAGACTTTAGTAGGCTCTCTAAGGCTCTGCACAATTATAGCGTAAACAACTCTACCACCCAGCAGGAGCTTGTAGATGTTGCACAAGCGTCTCTAAAAAACGGCTCACAACTTACACTTGAACAGTTCATAAAGCAAGAGGCTACATACTACGAGACGGGCAAGATTGTTCTCTACTTTGACCTGGAGCATAAAGGTAAGCATCGCGCCCCCCGCATCTCTCTGCCACTATCAAAGGTAAGAGCTACACTGCCTACAGGAGTTGATGTAATACAGGACGAGTGGGAGGTACTGCGTATTGTAAATAGAGAGCGATACAAAAATGGTTCCCACCTATTAATCCTTGTTTCTCCGCTCCAAGATGCAGCAAATATTCGTGCCGATGAGCTTATGGCACATCCTGTAATATGTCATACGCGACCAGATGGTTCAAGTTGCTTTACCGCTATTGACCCTGCTTTTAAAGGCCACAGAGAGGTGGGAGAAAATGTCGCTTTTAGTCTGAATCCGGCAACAGTAATGGAGGCTTGGATGAACTCTCCAGGACATAAAGCAAATATCCTCGCACAAAACTTCCTATTCATCGGTATAGGTTCAGTAAAGGGCAATAAACAGAAAAGTTGGGCACAGATGTTCAGTTCGGGAGCATACATTACCTCTGCAGTAACCAATACGGGTAGCAACCATTTTAAGAATCTTTATGAGATGGAGCAGGCGTACATTATCTGCACAACAAACGGTGATGCTACTGGATATATACCTTTGGATGCTGACTATATGGTCAAGAATGGCAATAACTATACTATCTACTTCTACGGCAACAAATCAGTTACCGTGACTGTCGGAGATAAATAGTTTCAAACAAAATAGTTACAAAGTAGGGAGAAAGAGTCAATCTTTCTCCCTACTGTTTATAACGCAAACTTATATATACACGTTTGCTTTGCTATAGTTTACTTCAAATTCACAAAGACCTGCACTGGGTAGTGGTCTGAGTGCATATGAACTCCGCGATGCTCGGCTGTAAGGCCTGTAGGGGCATCGTTAAGTTTGGTATCGGTGCCATTATTATCACTCCAGTAGTGGTACGTAAGGATTCCATAACGAGCAACTTCGCAGCCTGCGACAAAGATATGGTCAATGCGTTTCTGCGTGTGCGTACCAACCTTAAAGTTATTAAATGTTCCACCTGGGGCGTGCTTAATTGGTGCAAGGGTATATGCATCCTGAAGCAATCCACTCTGAGCAAAGGTGTTATAGGCAGGGCTATCCTGAGCCACATTGAAGTCACCCGTAAGGATAACATTCGCCCTATTTCCGCACATCTGCTTGATTTTTGAGATAACGAGTTTCGCTCCCTCTACACGAGCAGCCTTACCTTTATGGTCCATATGAGTATTGAAGAACCAGAACTTCTTCTTTGTCTGCTTATCCTTAAAATATCCCCAGCTGCAGACTCTGCGACATGCTGCATCCCAGCCATACGACACCTCATCAGGTGTCTCAGAGAGCCAGAATGTTCCGCTGTCAAGCAGCTCAAAACGGTCACGGCGGTAGAATACCGGGCTATACTCACCCTTTTTCTTACCATCGTCACGACCTACACCGATATAGTTATACTCTGGCAGGCGCTCAAGCATATACTCCAGCTGGTCGTGGCACACCTCTTGCGCACCAAAGATGTCAAAGGCTGTAAATGCCACAAGGTCGCACATAATATCGCGACGCTCGGTCCAGCCATCGCCCCTTTTATAGTCTACCTTTGAGTGCATACGAATGTTATACGAGCCACAATTTAGGCTCTGCGCCGAAGTTGCAAGGGCAAAAAAGGCGACAAAAGTTAAGGTTAGAAGTCGTTTCATAGTCTTTCAATATGTGTAAAAATATACGAATCAAAATTTAGTTCTGGTCGCTCTGTAAATAGTCCAAAGACTGCCGAGCCAGAGCCAGACATCGAGGCAAAGATTGCCCCCGCATCAAGTAGTCGAGCTTTTAGTTCCTTAACCATCGGGCAAGCTCTAAAAATATGCTCCTCAAAATCATTTTTAACCACACCTTGCCACTGATTTACAGGTAGTTGCAGTCGCTGCTCAAGTGGAACATTTGGCTCTGCAGGCTTCACTCCACCGTACGCCTCGGCTGTCGAAACGCCCTCACCAACGCTCTTTACTACTGCCAACCAAAGTCCCTTAAGTGGCAACAATATTGGTGTCATAACCTCACCCCTGCCGGTGCATAGTTGTGGCGTATTGCGGACAAAAAATGCAGTGTCGCTACCAATCTCCGCAGCGCGAGCTATAAGTTCCTCTTCCGAAAGGTTTAGTCTAAAAATCTCGTTCATCGCCACAATTACCGCCGTAGCGTCGCTACTACCGCCACCCAATCCTGCACCAAAAGGCACACGCTTATCCAGTGTAATCGCCACATTACCAACGCCATATCGCTGTTGCATCATTCGCGCAGCGCGTACGCAGAGATTCTTCTCAACGGGGCAGTCAACAACAATTCCTCGCTGTTCAAGAGTCATACTCTCCGATGGCGCAACCTCTACAATATCGTATAACTCTCTTACAGGCACCATTACCGTACTAAGGTCATGGAAACCATCATCACGACGACGAAGAACATCAAGCCCGATGTTTATCTTACAATTAGCTCTTAAAATCATACCACAAATATAGCGAAAATGGGTTGGTTTAGCAAGAAAAACACTATATTTGTATCAATTAAACATAAACAGTACGATCTATGTCCTTCAAAAATCTACTCATTACCTACAACGACTGCCCTACTTGGGTGACTATAGACGCAGAGATAGATATTCGTAAAAGGTTAATCATTACTTACAACCTTGAGAGTGAAGAGTCCCCTTCTCGCAACTTTGAAAGGCGTGCAACGGTAGATACAGAAGATACTCGACTTATGGCGCAGCACTACCACGTAGATGTTGAGCAGCTACCAAAGGCAATCTACAAGCAGTGCGGTTATGGAGAGGGTGCCTCGCCATTGGATGCTGACGGAGTGTTTAAGGGCGCACTTGATATGATTCTTGATGCAAGAGTACACTACAAGTTAGAAGAATTTTAACTTTTTGGGGTTCAAACGATGTATTAACCGAAAAATTACTATCTTTGTAGTTTGAATGCAAAATTTAACTAAAAACAGATAATTTTATGAAAAAAGTACTTTTCGCAGCAGTAGCACTCATGTTTGCTGTTAGCTGCAACAACGCTCCAAAGACAACAACTGAGGCTGCTGAGGCTAAGACCGAGGTTGGCGCAACAGACCTCGCTTTTGTAAGAACTGACGCTGTATTCGCAGAGTCTGAGATCTTCAAGACAGAGGGTATGGCTCTTCAGACTAAGAACGAGAAGACTCAGAAGAACCTTGCAGAGAAGGAGCAGAAGCTCCAGAACGAGATGGTACAGCTCCAGGAGAAGTATCAGAAGGGTCTTATTACCACCATCGAGGCACAGCGCAAGGAGCAGGATATTCAGAAGCGTGTTGCTGCATACCAGGAGAGTGCTCAGAAGCAGCTTCGCGCCCTTGAGGAGGAGAATATGGTATTCCAGAACCGTATGGCAGACCTTATGCAGCGTGCAATTGACGAGATTAACGCTGACGGCGCATACAAGATGATTGTAAACGCAACAGCACTGCTTGATGCAGCTGACGAGCTCGACATTACCTCAATTGTTCTTGACAAGGTAAACGCACTCTACGCTGCTGACAAGGCTTCTGCAAAGAGCGAGAAATAATTTAACCAAACAGTATCAGAATGGGCTTTATACCATTTACACTGATTGACTTTATTGACATATTCCTTGTGGCGAGTTTGATGTTCGGCATCTATCGCGCCACAAGGGGTACTAATGCACCATATATATTTTTCGGAATTATTATAGTGGTCATTGCTTGGGTAATGGTCCGAGCGCTCAATATGGAGCTGCTCTCATCAATCCTTGGTCAGGTCATCAGCGTCGGTGTTATTGCCCTGATAATCATCTTCCAGCCCGAGATACGTCGATTCCTGCAGCTTATTGGCATGCGACAGAAGGAGTTTGACTTTATCTCACGTATGTTCTCCTCATCTCGCAAAAAGGAGGAGATTAACACCTCTCCTATCGTGTCGGCATGTCTTGATATGAGCAACTCCAAGACTGGCGCACTGATTGTCATCCGTCAAAAGGACGACCTACTCTTTATCATCGAGAACGGAATTGCAATAGATGCAAATATATCGGTCTCTCTACTAAAAAATATCTTTTTCAAGAACGCACCTCTTCACGACGGTGCTGTAATTATTGAGGGTAATCGCATCGTTGCCGCTAAGTGTATTCTTCCTGTTACACAGTCTGATGTACCTAAAGATTATGGTACACGCCACCGCTCTGCTATCGGCATGAGCGAGCTTACCGACGCCGTTATAGTAGTAGTTTCAGAGGAGACTGGCAGTATCTCTATCGTCAAAAACGGACAGATTAAACACAACGTCGACCCTCAGAAGTTTGCTGCTACGCTCAAAAAATCTCTCGGTCAGAGATAATAAGCAATCAGATTTTATCCATCTTTCTTTCAACTTGAACAATGTTGTTTAACGTTTATCATTAAATCAAATTTTACGATTTAACGATAAACATTAAATCGTATCTTTTTTTTCGAAAATTTACACAACTTTTACGACAAAAGCATTACCTTTGCACAAGAGAGAACAAAAAACAAAGAGTAGCTTTATGTCATTACTTCGTTTTAACATGCTAGAGCGCGCGCTGGCGCAGAAGGCTGTAGAGGTTACACCACCAAGCAGCAATCCATCTGACTATTTTGGCGAGAAGGTTTTTGGTCGCAAGCAGATGCGCAAATTTCTAAACAAGCAGACCTTTGAGGCCCTGATTGCAACAATCGAGAACAACACCCCACTTACTCAGGATGTTGCTGATGCAGTTGCCGCAGGTATGCGTCAATGGGCGCTCAGCCACGGTGCAGACCACTACTGTCACTGGTTCCAACCTCTTACGGGTGGAACTGCCGAGAAGCACGACTCCTTTGCAGAGCCAGATGGTCAGGGTGGACTGTTAGAGGAGTTTTCTGGCAAGGTACTCATACAGCAGGAGCCCGATGCGTCTAGCTTCCCAAGTGGTGGCATTCGAAACACCTTTGAGGCGCGAGGATACTCAGCATGGGACCCTACCTCTCCAGCATTTATTGTTGATACAACACTCTGTATACCAACGCTTTTTATCGCCTACAATGGCGAGGCTTTGGATTACAAGACACCTCTACTACGCTCTATTCAGGCAGTAAACAAAGCGGCTACAGATGTGTGCCGTTATTTTGACAAGAGCGTTGAGCGCGTATTCTCATATCTTGGTTGGGAGCAGGAGTATTTCCTTATTGACGACGCCCTTTGGTCTGCTCGCCCAGACCTTGTGCAGACAGGTCGTACGCTGATGGGGCACGAGGCGGCGAAGAATCAGCAGCTTGATGACCACTACTTCGGCGCTATCCCGTCACGTGTCATCTCCTTTATGAAAGACCTGGAGTACGAATCGCTTAAGCTCGGCATTCCGCTAAAGACCCGTCATAATGAGGTTGCACCAAATCAGTTTGAGCTTGCACCGGTATACGAGGAGGCAAATCTCGCTAATGACCACAACCAGCTACTGATGACCATCATGAATCAAGTAGCAAAGCGTCACCACTTCCGTGTACTTCTGCACGAGAAACCATTTAAGGGTATCAACGGCTCTGGTAAGCACAATAACTGGTCGCTCGGCACTGATGCAGGGGTAAACCTGCTTCGTCCAGGCAAGACAGCATTTGAGAATCTGCAGTTTATCACATTCCTTGTCAATGTCATCGCCGCAGTATATAAGCACAACGGGCTACTCAAGGCATCTGTTATGTCGGCAACAAACGAGCATCGTCTGGGTGCAGGCGAGGCTCCTCCTGCAATTATCTCGACCTTCCTTGGTTCGCAGATTTCATCGGTACTTGACAAGATTGAGAACTCAAAGAGTGACGAGGATATCCGCTTTGACTCAAAGAATCTCTTCCGCATGAGCGGTCTTACGCAGATTCCAACTCTTCTGCGCGATAATACAGATAGAAACCGCACCTCTCCGTTTGCCTTTACAGGTAATCGCTTTGAGTTCCGTGCAGTAGGCGCTTCTGATAACTGCGCAGAAGCTATCATTGTCATCAACACCGCCGTAGCAGAGCAACTTACAGAGTTTAAGCGTATTATAGACGCAAAACTTGAGCGTGGCGAGAAGAAGGAGAGGGCTATTTATGAGACCATCCGCGAAATTATCAAGCAGTGCAAGCCTATACGCTTTGATGGCAATGGATACTCTGACGAGTGGAAAGAGGAGGCTGCACGCCGAGGTCTTGACTGCGAGGTGTCAGCACCGCTCAACTTTGACAGATTCCTCGACCCGCAGACAGTAGCAATGTTTAGCTCTATGGGTGTCTATAATGAGGTCGAACTTGAGGCTCGTGCGGAGATTAAGCGCGAGATGTACGTCAAGAAGATTCAGATTGAGGCACGTGTACTTGGCGATATTGCGATGAACCACATCGTGCCTATAGCATCTAAGTATGAGGGTGTATTGCTTGAGAAGGCGTGGAAACTTCAGCAACTCGGCATGAATTGGGCAACAGACAAGAGTCTGATTGAGAATATACAAACGCGTATTTCAAAGATTCAAACCCTTGTCTCGGAGATGATTGAGTGCCGCAAAAAGGCAAACCGCATTGAGGATATGCGCGAGAAGGCAATCGCCTACCACGATACAGTAGCTGTATTCTTTGACACTATCCGCGAGGAGATTGACCGCCTTGAAGAGGTTGTTGATGACCAAATCTGGACCCTGCCAAAGTACCGCGAGATACTGTTTATTAAGTAGGCCATTAGCTATTAGCCATTAGCCATTGGCTTGCCCTTGGCAATCCGACCCTGCTCCGTCTCGGCAAAGCCTGCAAGCACTCTCTATTCTCGGCTTAATCGCAGCAGCTTTTCAGTGGCACAGACGAAGTCTGTTCCTCTAAAAGGCCAATGGCTAACGGCTTGTTACTTCTCGGCAATGAAGAGTAGATCAAAGCAATTCTCTGTTTCGGCAACGACGCTGTAGTCGGACATCGTAATAGATGTTGTCAGGTCGTTATTCTGGCTAAGTAGACGGCGGCGATTTATACGATTGAGGATATCGTATGGGATTTGGAGCAGCCAGCGGGGCAGACGATGCTGCAGGTCAAGGATGTCAAAGCGGGTAATTCGGCGAACGCCCTCGCGATTCTTCTCGTAGTACTCCATAATCTTACCATTTCCCGTAACTCCTGCGCGTTCAATAGTGTTAAATGCTATGCTGAGCAGGTTCTGTAGTTCGTCACTACTATACTCTCGCACATGCCACGGGTTTCGAGTGAGTGACATTGGGGCATTGGGGGTGCTGACAATAAATTTTCCGCCAGGGCGTAGTACATGTGCAACCTCGCGAACAAACTCGCTGTCGTCCTCAATATGCTCAATGACCTGAAAGCAGACCACATAGTCAAAGCTACCGCTTGCAAAGCCGATAGGCGGTACACTCATCTGCAGTCGCTCACAATTCTCAACCTCTGGTACAGATGGGTCAAGGAACTTATCTACCGTAGTAAAATGGTCGCAGTGAGGCGCAAGAATCTCTACGCCGTAGCCCGTACCCGTGCCAATCTCCAGCACATCGCCACTGATTAAACCGGCAGCGTGATGGTATGCGAGCAGGGAGCGCTGAAAGACGTAGTTATCCGAAGCATCGCGCGATACACGCTCGGCAGTTGTCACCTTCCCCATTTTACTGTTTTATTATCTTAATGCCATTCTCAAGCACCACCACCCTATTGTGGCTCATCAGCACACCAAGCGAGCGTTTGAAGAGCTTTTTACTCATCTGCAATCGCTGCTGAATCTCCTCTGGCGAGCTGTTGTCTGTAAGCTCAAGGAAGCCTCCTGCAGCAACAATAGCATCATAGAGTTGCTCGGCACTATCCTTTACCTGCGTATAACCACGTTGCTGTAGCGAAAGGTCTATACGGCGCTCATCGGTAACCTTAACAACATAGGCTGTTGTACGCTCACCAAGCGCAAGTGGGCGGAAAATCTGATTCTTGTAGAGCATACCCCAGTGGCGATTCTCCACAATCACACGATAGCCAATGTCGCTCTTTGAGACCACAAGCACCTCAACCTGCTGACCCTTTGCAACAGTGACAATATCGTCATTATTTACAAATGAGCGCAACTTGTTTGTCGCCACACAACGACCGGTAACATCATCCACATACATATAGATTGGATAGTAGTTTCCAATAACTATACCACCCTGCTGATTTCGGTTAGGGAGAAAGAGGTCCTTGCCCGCAATACCCCAATCCAGAAAGGCGCCGTGGATATTCTTATCCACAACCTTCAGCCACGCAACTTTGCCTGCAGTGATTGTCGGAGTGTCAGTAGTAGCAGTGATTCTATCCTCCGAGTCGTGATATATAAAGACCTCAACACTATCCCCAACTTTCTGAGTAAGAGATACATATCGATTTGGAAGTAGAGCTTCATTACCCTCTTCATCCTTAAGATAGAGTCCGTAGTCAGACAGACGGTTTACGGTCAGTGTTTGAATTTCGCCAACTTTCATGGTTATCTATTGTCGTTATTTTGGTGCAAAAATAGGTAAAACATTGTAAATTTACGAAAATTTTGCTATTTTTGAGTTGCGAAATAGGGAAAGTTATGGAGTTAGATCTAAGTATAACGCTAATTTTAATTGTCTCAGGCATTATTGTCGGAGCTATAAATACACTAGCAGGTGGAGGCTCAGTAGTTACGGTGACAATGTTCACAGCACTCGGTTTGCCAATAACTATTGCTAATGGAACAAATCGTATAGCTGTATTTTTGCAGAACTTTACAGCAACAATAACATTTCTGCGCAAGGGTGCCTTTAACCTCAAGCAGGGGTTAATGCTCTCTGTGCCTGTAATTTTAGGAAATATTGCCGGCTCGCTTGTAGCTACGCACATTAACGACAACATTTTCAAAATCTGCTTTGGAATAATACTTGTCATAATACTGTTATACCTTATCTTCGACAGCCGAATAAAGATTAAGGAGGGGCACAACCTTGATATTAAGCCGTGGCACTACCTGCTCTTTCTGGGCATAGGATTCTACGGCGGATATATCTACATCGGCATTGGTTACCTGATTCTTGCCATAACACTATGGGCTATGCGTATGGATATTATGACGGCAAATGCGATTAAAAACTTTGTCATCTTTGTTGCCACGCCATTCTCATTGGCTGTATTTATCATCAATGGTCAGATTGACTACCTGTTTGGTATTCCGCACGGTGTGGGCAATATTATCGGTTCATTTCTTGCTTCACACTATGCAGCACATTTAGGTAAAGGATTTATCAAGGCATTTACCCTTATCATTGTGCTGATATGTTTTGCCGACCTGGTAGGATTGTTGTCACTACATGACATCTTTGCGCAGATGATGACCACAGTATGCGAATAGAACATGAATAAGGATGTGATAAAAATAGAGGGTGCGCGCGTGCACAACCTCAAAAATATAGACCTAGAAATTCCACGCAACTCTCTTGTCGTAATAACCGGTCTTAGCGGCAGTGGCAAGAGTTCACTCGCCTTTGACACCATTTATGCCGAGGGGCAGCGCAGATATATGGAGACATTCTCCACCTATGCTCGCCAATTTATCGGCTCTATGGAGCGCCCCGATGTAGATAAAATCTCGGGCTTAAGCCCCGTGGTGGCTATAGAGCAGAAGACTACCAACAAAAATCCTCGCTCTACGGTCGGCACTGTAACCGAGATTGGCGACTTTCTGCGTCTACTCTACGCTCGTGCCTCAACGGCATACTCACCTAACACGGGCGAGAAGATGGTTCACTTTACAGATGAGCAGATTTGCGACCTGATTATTGAGCAGTATGCCAGCAAGAAGGTGGCACTACTCTCTCCTGTTGTCAAGGAGCGTAAGGGTCACTATCGCGAGCTATTTGACTCACTTTCAAAGCGCGGATATATCTACGCCCGCATTGACGGCGTAGTTAGAGAGTTCTCGGCAGGCGAAAGATTGGACCGTTACAAAACCCACTCCATTGAGCTTGTTATTGACCGCATAGTTGTGAGCGAAGATATGCGTGAACGACTTATGCGCTCTATTGGCGATGCGATGAACCAGGGCAAGGGAACTATGGCGCTGCACGACTATACTGACGATAGCATGCGCTACTACTCTCGCCATTTGATGTGTCCAACTACGGGCATTGCCTTTGAGGACCCCGAGCCATACACCTTCTCCTTTAACTCTCCAAAGGGAGCGTGCCAACACTGCAATGGACTTGGCGAGGAGGCAGTCTTTGATATGGATAAGGTTATTCCAGATAGCCGTATGACAATCAAAGAGGGTGGTATTGCACCTCTTGGCAAGCAGAAGGATAACATCTTTTTTGCCACCATAATGGCACTGGGTCGTAGATATGGCTTTACAACCGACATACCTATCAGCGAGATTTCAAGCGAAGGTATGCACGCCATTCTCTATGGCGACGTGGAGTCTGTGATGGTGGACCTTGCCGACTTTACATATCAACGTGGCGCACAAATGCGTACATGGGAGGGTATTGCAGAGTATATCAATACAGTCTACTCTGACGACGAAGAGTCTCGACATGGAGAGAAGTGGCGTCAGCAATTTGTCATCTATCGCAAGTGCTCCGTATGTGGAGGCAGTCGCCTTAAAAGTGAGGCTTTGCAATTCAAAATTGGCGATAAGAATATCGCACAGCTCTCTGAAATGTCTGTACTTGCGCTATCTGAGTGGATTAAAGGCATAAATGACCACTTTGACACTAAGCAGCGTAAGATTGCTGCCGAGATAGTTAAAGAGATTAGTGAGCGTCTCCGTTTTCTTGTTGATGTAGGATTGGGATACCTATCACTCTCTCGTGCATCAAAGAGTCTCTCTGGTGGAGAGAGTCAGCGTATTCGCCTAGCTACACAGATAGGCTCAAAGCTTGTCAATGTACTCTATATCCTTGATGAGCCTAGTATCGGATTGCACCAGAGGGATAATAAACGCCTTATTGGCACGCTAAAGGAGCTTCGCGACGCCGGTAACTCGGTGATTGTAGTTGAGCATGACGAGGATATGATGCGCGCAGCCGACTTTGTTGTTGATGTGGGTCCAAAGGCTGGTCGTCGTGGAGGACATATCGTCGCGGCTGGTAGCTATAACGACATTCTCAATTCAGATGGAATTACAGCACAATACCTCACTGGCAAGCGAACCATAGAGGTTCCTCAAACCTTACGCGAGGGCAATGGAGAGAGTATAACCATCCGCGGTGCACGCGGAAATAACCTTAAGGGTATTGATGTTAGCTTCCCACTCGGCAAGTTTATCTGCGTTACGGGTGTTAGTGGTTCGGGAAAGAGTACGCTGATAAATCAGACCCTTGTGCCGATTATCTCGCAGCATCTCTATCGCTCAATGACTCGTCCTCTTGAGTACGACAGCATTGAGGGGTTGGAACATATAGATAAACTTGTGGTTGTTGACCAGTCGCCAATCGGCCGCTCACCAAGGAGTAATCCTGCCACATACTCAAATGTCTTTAGCGATATTCGTAAACTCTTTGAGCTCACGCCCGATGCGCAGGCTCGTGGATTTAAGGCGGGCAGATTCTCGTTCAATGTTCGCGGAGGCAGATGTGAGGAGTGCAAAGGTGCTGGTGTACAGACAATCGAGATGAACTTCTTGCCAGATGTATATGTTAAGTGCAAGGCGTGTGGCGGAAATAGATACAACCAGCAGACCCTTGAAGTTAGATACAAGGGTAAGAGTATCAATGATGTACTCAACATGACCGTCAATGTCGCTGTAGAGTTCTTTGCCGCCATACCGAACATATATACCAAACTAAAGGCTATTCAAGATGTGGGTCTGGGTTACCTAACCCTCGGACAGCCTTGTACTACCCTCTCGGGCGGTGAAAGTCAGCGAATAAAGCTCTCCTCAGAGCTCTCTAAGCGTGATACAGGTCGCACGCTCTACATCCTTGACGAGCCGACCACGGGACTTCACTTTGAGGATATTCGCCAACTACTATCTGTACTGAGCAAGCTTGCGGATAAGGGAAATACTGTTGTAGTAATTGAGCACAACCTTGATGTTGTAAAGGTTGCCGATTATATCATTGACATAGGTCCCGATGGTGGTGAGGCGGGTGGCAGAGTGGTCGCTACTGGTACTCCTCTGGAGATTGCGAACAACACCGAGAGTATAACCGGCGAGTTTTTGAGGGAAAAGTTGTAAATTGGGAAAATAATCTGTACATTTGTAATAGTATTCTAAAAAACCTAACCAAATAGTTATGAAACTGAACAATTTTAAGGCTCTTGCTGTTGCGGCTTTGACAGCAATGTTAGTTGTAGGTGTATCTTCACCAGTATATGCACAGAAGCCAAAGAAGGAGAAGGCAAAGAAGGAGAAGATTACAGATCCTCGCCTTCTAACAGTCATGAAGATGACCAAGATGACCAAAGAGTCACAGTTCCTCACAAAGGGTGTAGCTATGATGACCGTTCACAGAGCTACTCAGGGATTTGCTATTACCGCTGACGAGCAGGCTATGTACTTCTCTCAGCCAGGTGTTATTGCTAACTACAAGCCTGGACTTACCAAGGTACACGAGAACTATGTTATCCGTCGCAAGAATGGCAAGCGCGAGTATATGACCCTCCGTTATTTCGGTAGTGCAAACAGCTTGGCTTTCGAGACTGACCAAGATGGTAACGAGTTTGTATGGGTTGGTAGTAACGGAACAAATAATAAGAAGCACAAGGCATATGGTTATACCCGTACAATCTCTCGTATCCCATTTGAGCCTGGCAAGGAGTACAACGACGGCTACGCAGGTGAGACATTCTACATGGGTGGCGCATACTACTGTTGGCCAGCTGTAAATGCTAAGGACGATGTGCTTGGCGTTGCAACTCAGAAGGGTGGCGCTGTTACAATCAACCTCTACAGCCTTAACGAGGCTCGCGCACTTGATGATACAGAGATTAAGATTAAGACTGTCTACAAGGGCGAGGTTATCGGCGACACTGAGCAGACAGTTGTTCGCACTATCAAGGCTAAGGACCTGACAACCCTTGAGGCAAATAGCACCATCGTCATTCCAAAGGCAGACAAAGAGACTGCCGACCCAGCTAAGGAGGTAAACTACTACTCATTCCGCGCATGGGATGTTGATAAGGACTATGTATACTTTGTAGAGGGTAAGCACAACAACGGTAGCATGAAGAATGGCGAGAGCAAGGCATTTATCACAGTATATGACCACGCTGGCCGTATCGTGCTTCCAAAGCGCCGCATACAGTGTATTTTTGACCAATATCTACTTGAGTCTCTACAGATTACCCCTGCAGGTTACGCAGATGTTGCCGGTATTAAGGTTATTGACGGCAAGATCTATATCATGTTCTCTGTAAAGAACAGCAAGGGCTTCCGCACTGTAGTTGTTAAGTACGAGTAAAATCAAAAAAATAGATAATATGTCAGCAAAGAAGAACAGATTGCCAATAGTTGAGGCAGACGAGTGGCTACAACCCGTTGAGGGGGAGATTGAACTACGTCATAACCTCTATTTGCAGCGTCTTGAAGATATTGAGCGCAGTAGTGGCTCTATTGTCGATTACGCAAATGGCTATCGCTACTTTGGCTGGCAATATGATGAGTCGCTCTCGGGATGGTGGTTCCGAGAGTGGCTTCCTGAGGCATACGACGTCTATATCTTTGGCGACTTCAACGGCTGGCAACGTACTCAGCTACGCCTAAATAAGGGTGGAAATGGTGTATGGAGCATATTCCTTCCAGAGGCTATGTATGGCTATCGTCTTACTCACGGCTCACTTTACAAGTTACATATCCACGGTGCAAATGGTTGGCATGACCGCATACCGGCCTATGCAACTCGCGTAGTCCAAGACGATGAAACCAAAAACTACACTGCTCAGTTCTGGATTGACGAGCCATTTGACTGGTCCGAAGATAACTTCTCGGCATCAAAATGCGACCCACTACTTATCTACGAGACACATGTGGGTATGGCTCAGGAGAAGGAGGGCGTTGGAACTTACCGTGAGTTTGAGACCAAGATTCTGCCAAAAGTTCGTCGTGCAGGTTATAACGCCATACAAGTTATGGCTATTGCCGAGCACCCATACTACGGCTCATTTGGTTACCATGTATCGAACTTCTTTGCCCCATCATCTCGCTTCGGCACACCTGAGGAACTTAAGTCGCTCATTCGCAAGGCGCACTCTATGGGTATAGCAGTGATTATGGATATTGTCCATGCTCACTACGTAAAGAATCTCAACGAGGGCATCAACGAACTTGACGGCTCACAGCACCACTACTCTAAGGAGGGCGGTGCGGGCTATCAGCAGTATTGGGACTCTAAGACCTTCGATTATGGCAAGCGCGAGGTTGAGCACTTCCTGCTATCCAACGTCAAGTACTGGATGGATATCTTCCACTTTGACGGCTACCGCTTTGATGGTGTAACATCAATGCTCTACCACCACCATGGTTATACCGATTTTGACTGCCGCGAGAAGTTCTTCGATGAGGGTGTGAACCGCGACGCAATTATCTACCTTACCCTTGCTAACAAGCTGATTCACAGCTTCAACTCTGCAGCAATAACCATCGCCGAGGATGTAAGTGGCATGCCGGGCATGTGCAACCCTATTGACGATGGTGGCGTAGGCTTTGACTACCGCCTTGGGATGGCGATACCGGACTTCTGGATTAAGCTACTCAAGGATATACCTGACGAGGAGTGGAATCTTGACGAGATGTGGAGCATCATGACCTCTCGCCTACCTGGTGTAAAGACCGTTGCATACGCAGAGTCGCACGACCAAGCTCTTGTGGGCGATAAGACCATCGCCTTCCGACTGATGGATAAGGAGATGTACTTTGCCATGAACCGAGCTTCTGAAAACCTTGTCGTTGAGCGAGGAATGGCACTTCATAAGATGATTCGTCTGATGACCATCGCAACAGGTGGCGACGCTTACCTCAACTTTATGGGCAACGAGTTCGGTCATCCAGAGTGGATAGACTTCCCTCGTGAGGGTAACGACTGGAGCTATGCCCACGCACAAAGACTTTGGTCGCTCTCTACAAATGGATTCTTGCGCTACTCACAGCTTGGCGAGTTTGACCGTGCAATGATTCGCTTGGTTAAGAAGAATCGCGTGCTGCAGAATGGTTACCCGTGGAAGTGGAATACAGACTACGACAATAAGACACTCGTATTCTCACACCGCAACCTGCTCTTTGTCTTTAATTGGCATACTGAAGCATCTATACCAGACTATATCACCGAGGTTCCACGCCCAGGAAAGTATACCGTGGAACTTACAACCGACGACACCCGCTTCGGCGGTCAGGGTCGTAATGTAGTCGGTAGCGAACACTTCTCCTACTCTGCTAAGGATGACGAGGGCAATACACACCACTATATCAAGATTTACAACACCGCCCGCACCGCCATGGTGCTCAAGTGGCACAGATAGTTCGGCTACGCAGTAAGTGTGTACCGTCCCTTTTCTGAAGATGGGAGTTGTATTAACCTAATTAGCACAACTTTTACCACGCTCAATGAAAAATGCCTGCACAGGATAGTACCAAATAGTACAGCCCAGCAGGCATTTTTTATTAGCGGCAGGAAATGTGCCGCTATAACGACAAAGATTTTGTTGTCAAAATGTGGTAGTTACAACGCTCGTCAAGAAAAATTGGTACAGGATAGTACTAAAACGTACAGCCAAACCAATTTTTCTTGATAGCGGAAGTAAATTCTACATTTTCACGACAAAATTAGAATAGCTTTTTGCGAATCTCCTTAGGAATCGCATTCTTATTAACCATAATCGACATAGTCTTGTACTCCACAAATGGGCGAGAGAAGTAGTAGTAGCCCTTATATGGAGAGTCTGTACCCCAAGAGTTCTTAACCTTGAAGTATGGGTTACCGCACTGGTCTGTAGCAGTACCGATGATTACCATACCGTGGTCATCAGTAGTCTGATAGTTATCATAAGCCTGCTGACGCATCTGCTGTGTGATAACCTTCTCCTTACCAGGCTTATCAAAGCTATAGAGTGCTTTGTTACGCTCACGGTCACTCATAGCGCCCCAACGCTCTGCGTCAGTACCGCTCATATTGTCGATATTATCCTCAGGAACAATAGCAAAAGCCTTAGTACGGCTGAAGCCCTTCTCTGACACATCTGAAGCCCAACCGATTGAGTAGTCGTTTGCAAGAGCGTTGTCAATAACTGCCATCAACTCCTCAAGTGGCACATTGTAAACACTTGCCCACATCCAGTTATCTGGCACCTCAATAACAAAGGTTGAGTAGAATGGGTGGTGAGTGAAAGATGAGAGAGATACATAATCCTCCATCTTGATTGGAAGTGATGCAGCGAATGACTGTGGAGTATATGTCTTGCCCTTATACTCAAAAGTCTCAGGCATCTTGCCGAAATATGCATCAAGAATACCATTCAGACCAGCCTGCCAAGCAGTTGTAAGGGTACGATTAGGGTTCTTGATAATAGCGTCTACGTAAGCCTTAAGCACAGCATCAATCTCGTTAAAGTGAGGAAGCTCAGTGCCATAATTTAGACCCTCATATACCTCCTGTGGAACGATACCATACTTCTTAATGCCCTCGGTTACATCGTGAAAAGCTCCACCAACAGCGAAGTTAAGCGCACCATGCAGGCGAACATACTTTACAGCCTTCTCAAAGTAGACGTTGCGAACAATCCACATCTCAGAGAGGTCCATCTCCTCACCACCAGCACGGAGAATCTCATTCTCGAGCCATGAGAGAGCTGAGAAGCACCAGCAGGTACCACTGCGGAACTGATTCTTTACAGATGTAGTCTTAATAAGTTTACCATCAGTAAACTTGTAACCCTTATCCTCTGCCATTGCATTGAAAGCGAATAGGCAGACAAGCAGTGTAACAAATAGTCTCTTCATAATCGTAATATTTTAAGGTTATTTCTTTGATGAATTTACAACTTTTATACAATCCTCATAGCTCATATTCTCTGGCTTTGCACCCTTCGGCAGACGGTAATTCTTGCCCTTATATGCGATATAAGCGCCATAGCGACCATTCTTAATAACCAGAGCCTTATCCTCTGCAAAGGTCTTAAGTGGAGTATTTGCTGCTGCAGCCTGCTCCTTCTGCTGCTCGAGCAACTCTACAGAGCGCTCATAGCTTACAGTATATGGGTCGTCACTCTTAGCGAGTGAGGCAAAGGTGTTACCATGGCGAACATAGCCACCGAACTTACCAATACCAACAACCACCTCAACTCCCTCATAGACGCCAACTGTACGAGGAAGAGCAAAGAGTTCAAGTGCCTGCTCAAGGGTTATTGACTCAATAAGCTGACCCTTCTTAAGGGATGCATACTGAGGTTTCTCACCCTCTGCCGCCTCAATCTCAACCATTGGGCCATAGCGACCAATGCGCGCCTTAACAACATGTCCACTCTTAGGATCAACACCCAAAACTCGTACCTGCTGATGTGAGGAAGGCTGGGTCTGGATTGCCGAATCTACCATGTTGTGGAATGGAGTGTAGAAAGAGCTAATCATATCACTCCAAACAATCTCTCCCTCGGCAATGCGGTCAAACTCCTTCTCTACGTTAGCAGTAAAGTTGTAGTCCATAATCATTGCAAACTGAGCCTCAAGATAGTCATTCACCAACATACCTATATCGGTTGGAGAGAGTCGATTCTTCTCAGCACCATAATTCTCCGATGCCACCTTCTCTGTAATATTATTTCCACGAAGGGTTATAGCTGTGTAGTTTCGCTTCTGGGCTGGACGAGAGCTCTTCTCTACATATCCGCGGGTGATAATTGTAGAGATTGTCGGCGCATATGTAGATGGGCGACCGATACCGAGCTCCTCAAGGCGTTTAACGAGCGATGCCTCATTATATCGCAAAGGAGGCTGAGTAAATCGCTCAGTAGCAACTATGCTCTGAGCCTTGACAACCTCACCCTGTTTGAGCAGTGGCAGCGTTGCAGTGTGCTCGCCATCCTGGTTATCATCATCTACACTCTCAGAATATAGGCGCATAAAGCCATCAAAACGCATTGTATCTCCAGTAGCTACAAAGCACTCTGTGCGGTCCGACATTGCAATATTGATTGTTGTGCGGTCAATATCCGCAGGGACCATCTGCGATGCAACTGTGCGCTTCCAAATAAGGTCATAGAGTCGCTTCTCTACTGCAGTACCGTCAATCTCTCGACGATTGATATATGAAGGTCGGATTGCCTCGTGAGCCTCCTGAGCACCCTTGCTATGGGTGGTATAATTTCTTGGATTTGAGTACTTCTCACCAAACAGAGCTGTCACCTCCTCCTTACATGCATTAATAGCAAGCTGTGAGAGGTTTACCGAGTCAGTACGCATATAGGTAATAAGACCCTGCTCATAGAGTCGCTGCGCCACAGACATAGTCTGCGAAACAGACATTCCATACTTACGAGCAGCCTCCTGCTGAAGTGTAGAGGTGGTAAATGGTGGTGCCGGGTAGCGCTTTGTAGGCTTAACCTCACTATGGGCAACTGTAAAGGTTGCTGTCTTGCAGCACTCAAGCATTGCCATTGCCTCGTCCTTTGTTGCAAAGCGCTCTGGATACTCAGCCTTAAAGACAACTTTATCCAAATCCTCAACAGAGTAGAACTGAGCAACTACACGATAGTAGCTTGTTGCATTATGTGCAATAATATCACGTTCACGCTCAACAATAAGTCGTACAGCTACACTCTGCACACGACCTGCTGAGAGTGCTGGCTTTACCTTCTTCCAAAGAATTGGCGAGAGCTCAAAACCCACAATACGATCAAGCACACGACGAGCCTGCTGTGCATTGACAAGATTTAGATCTACTGTACGGGGATTCTCTATAGCATTAAGAATGGCATTCTTAGTAATCTCGTGAAAGACAATACGCTTTGTACGCTCTACAGGCAGACCAAGAACCTCTGTCAGGTGCCACGCAATAGCCTCTCCCTCGCGGTCTTCATCGGATGCGAGCCAAACGGCGTCCACCTTTGATGCTAGTCGCGTAAGCTCATCAACAACCTTCTTCTTCTCTGACGAAACCTCATAACATGGAGCAAAGCCGTTGTCAATATCCACACCCAGACCCTTCTTGGCAAGGTCGCGGATATGGCCAAAACTAGACTTTACAATATAGTCCTTGCCGAGGAAACGCTCTATAGTTTTTGCCTTTGCAGGCGACTCTACAATAACCAGATTTTGCATTATATACTATTTTTCTGTTTACGCAACGAAACCTAAGTTGTTGGCTTAGGTTTCACTTACATTGCTCTACTTACTGTTTTTCAATTACTTAACCATCGTATAGGTCATCTCCAAATGGATTGGGGCCTTTGTACTACTTGAACCCTGAAGCTCAGTGTGCTTGAAAGTATATGGCGATATTGCCTCAGGACCGAGATAGATTGCTCGTGGAGTGACTGTCTCGTCGTAATCCTCAATCTTCTCTAATGAGTTCACGTAGTTATACAGACGCTGCATAAAGCCTGTAATATCCATCTCATAGCAGCCACGTGTACGGTTTAGGTGACCACCATACGCCAACTCCGAGCCAAAGTTAGTCTCATACTCAGGGTCATAGTCCGCAATGCAGTTTAGCTTACTATAGCCAATATATGAACCCAGACGGCTAATAGAGTTATCCATCAGCGGGGTAAGCAGGTGGGCATTGTTGATATTCTCATCCCAGTTATAATCTGCACCCTTAAGGTATACATACAATCGGCACTGGTTAATTCCCACAGCGCGATACTTAACATCTGCCTTATCTGGGTCAAGATAGCTTGCACGCTTAAGCTCTGCAAGGAACTCATCTGTAAAGTAAATCTCGGTAGCTACACCTGCAAAGCCCTCAACATAGCACTCTGCAACCTCATCGCGACTGCTATTTGGAAGCTTCTTACCATCCTTGTCGTAAGCGGCAATATTTAGATTACCGAGTAGTGAGCCTGTATAGTCATGCTTGATGCTATTAACAGAGATATTCTTCACATCCTCTGGACCATCGATAAAGTTACCGTATTCATCTGTATACCCATCCAAAGTCTCGTCGTAGAAGTAGTAATTTGCTCCGATAGTATCCTTAATGAGCGTTGGGTCCTTAGGATTGCGATTTCGTCCCATCAGCTGTAGTCCAGAGCTCTTAAGGTCAAAGCTATAGAGTGCACCGCGCTTTGATGCATCTACACTCTCAAGTACCGGCTTAATATAGACACCATGAAAATGCTCCTGCCACTTCTTCTCGCTGCTGTAGATGCTATCTACATCCCTTGCATAGCCATCCCACTCCTTATTTGTGTCATAATCATCAGGAATAAGCATTATGCGGCGCACAAAGTCCCATGTCTGACCATGGCGCGACATATCTACTGGAGTAAGGTCTATAGTACGAGTTGTAGGACCTGTCTTCTCACCATCTGGGAAGGTAAATGTAAAGAGTGGCTTACTTGGGTCATAAGCACTCTCCATATTACAATTTGAGTATGCCGATGTATCAGCAGCGTTGACAACACTACCAAGGAGAGGCTTTGTAAGCTCATAAATCTCATACTTCACTGGTGTCAGAGTATCAACACCATAATCGTTAATTGTAAGAATAAGCGACAAGGTGTCGAAGATTGGCTTATAACCAAAGCCGGTCTCCTTATCCACGCTATTCATAAAGATCATTGAGGATGCAAGTGCAGATGAACGCATACCGAAGGTGTCATTGTGCTCAACACCGATATATCCATTCGACACATTGCTTGAGAGCAACGAGTCTGTATGGTAGAGCGATGTACGGAAGAATTTACCCTCTCGTTCTGTATACACGCTCTTATCCTCAGAGCTTGCAGCCCCATTGAAGACGATAACCTTTCCACCCTTAAATCTAAGGTGGCGCATCTCCATCTTCTGATGGTCTGGAATTATATCATATCCAAGTTCGCTATCAACATCAGCCGAGCAGCCCACGCTAAAGAGTGCCACAGCAGCCAAAACAAGTAGGCGCAGCGCTGACAGCTTAATTTTCAAACAGTTCATCATAGAATTTAGTATAGTTCTCATAAAACTCCTCACTCTCTGGCTCTATATACTCCATAACCTTTTTACCTGCAGCCTTCGCCTGCTCAAGAAGCGAAGAGTCAACAGATGCCGAGCCTGCAATAACGCCATCAATCTGTGACATAACGAAACTATAGAGATTTTCGTATGAAGGAGTGTCAATAATTGATATATTTTCATCATCCATACCCTCTCCGGCAAGCTTTTTACCCAAATCTGCATTCAGAGGGGTAGTAAAGCGATCCTCATAGAGTGAGCTGACGATTTTAACGTCGCGGAAAATTGGGTCATTATTAAAGACCTTACGAAGATAGAGCGGTACGATAGATGAGAACCAACCATGACAGTGTACAACGTCAGGAGTCCAGCGCAACTTCTTAACAGTCTCAAGCACGCCACGTGCAAAGAAGACCATGCGCTCGTCATTATCTGCAAACTCCTCACCATTTTCATCACGCACAACAGCACGGCGTGAGAAAAAGTCCTCATTATCAATAAAATATATCTGTATGCGTGCTGACGGTATAGAAGCCACCTTAATGATTAGCTGGTGGTCATTGTCGTCAATAATAAGGTTCATACCCGACAGACGGATAACCTCATGCAGCTGATTACGACGCTCATTGACACAACCATAGCGAGGCATAAAGGTGCGGATCTCATTCCCGCGCTCCTGCATCGCCTGTGACAACTCACGACAGAGTTTTGACTCCTCGTTCTCAGGAAGATAAGGCATTATCTGCTGACAAATATATAGAATCTTGTGTTTTGCCATAAATAGTTATTTTACTCTGCAAAATTAGCAATTTTTTTCTACAAAATCAACATCGCATCACCGTAAGTACCAAAACGATAACCCTCATCAACAGCCACCTGATAAGCATTCATAACCTTATCATATCCACCAAAAGCGGCAACCATCATTAGCTGTGTAGACTCTGGCAGGTGGAGGTTTGACACCATTGCATCAGCAACAGTGAAATCGTATGGTGCAAAGATAAATTTGTTAGTCCAACCATTCTGTGGTTTAATCATACCGTGAGTAGAGACTACGGTCTCAAGAGTTCTCATAACTGTTGTACCGATAGCCACAACCTTATGTCCCTCGGCCTTAGCACCATTAATCTCGGCAGCAGCCTGCTCAGAGACAAAGAACTGCTCAGAGTCAACCTTATGCTTTGACAAATCCTCAACATCCACGCTACGGAAATTTCCAAGACCTGCGTGCAGGGTGATAAATGTGCGCTCGATACCCTCAATCTCCATCCACTTAAGCAGGTGCTTTGAGAAGTGCATGCCAGCCGTAGGGGCAACAACAGCACCCTCCTTCTCTGCAAAGATTGTCTGGTAACGCTCTGTATCCTCCGGTTCTACGACCTTGCGCACCCAACGTGGCAGTGGAGTCTCACCAAGACGGTAGAGAGTCTGCTTAAACTCCTCATAGCTACCATCATATAGGAAACGAAGAGTACGACCACGAGAGGTTGTATTATCAATAACCTCAGCACCAAGAATATCATCCTCGCCAAAATAGAGCTTATTGCCAATACGAATCTTACGCGCCGGGTCTACAAGCACATCCCATAGGCGTAGCTCCTGATTGAGCTCACGAAGTAGGAAAATCTCAATCTCGGCACCAGTCTTCTCCTTATTTCCATAAAGACGGGCAGGAAAGACCTTTGTGTCGTTAAAAACAAAGCGGTCCTTCTCCTTAAAGTAGCTCAAA
Organism: uncultured Alistipes sp.; assembly: GCA_904502005.1. Classification (GTDB taxonomy): domain Bacteria; phylum Bacteroidota; class Bacteroidia; order Bacteroidales; family Rikenellaceae; genus Alistipes. Next base: position 6,002 of record CAJGDC010000017.1, on the reverse strand, counting down.
ATATCCTTGAAAATACGATGTTCAATCTCGCCAGTATCCTTATGCAACACAAGCAGGCGCGACTCGTCACGGTTAATAGTCGGATACTGTGCTATCAGCTCCGGCTTAAAATCATATCCGTAATGTGAAAGTTTCATATTCTATCTTTTGCGTTTACAAAAAGAGTATCAATATTTTTACGAATTTTTCATCATTTTGTTTCACTGTCAGACAATTTTTTCAAAAAATCTTCAAGTTGCATGGCATTTTCGACTCTAAAGTCGCCACTTGCCGTGCGTCGCAATGATGTCAGGTAGGCTCCGCTATCCAGCCCCTCGCCTATCTCCTTGGCAAGTGAGCGGATATAGGTTCCCTTGCTACACTCTACGCGAATGCGAATCTTTGGAAGGTCATACTCCTCAAGAGTTATTGAGTATATATTTATCAGAGCCTTCTTAAGCTCCACCTCCTCACCCTGACGGGCAAATTCGTAGGCCCTTACGCCCTCCACCTTCTTGGCAGAGTACAATGGTGGTGCCTGAAGACGCTCTCCCTCAAGAGTTCTAAGCACACTCTCCACAGCCTCCTTTGTAATATGCTCTATTGGAAAGGTTTGATCTACGGGATGCTCCATATCATAGCTTGGCGTTGTTGCTCCGAGCATAAGCTCTGCAACATACTCCTTACGCTCCGCCTGTAGTGAATCTACGCGCTTAGTTGCACGACCTATACATACAAGTAGCACGCCTGTTGCAAGTGGGTCCAGCGTACCTGCATGGCCGACCTTAATCTTACGATAGCCCATTCTCTGCAAGCGAAACTTAACCTTGCGCACAACATCTGCCGAGGTCCACTCCAGAGGCTTATCAATTACGGCAACATAGCCATTCTCTACCAAATTTACATCTTTCAACTCCATACCTTATAATATATAAGTTGCTAACGCAACAATACCCGCAATAGCGCAGTAAATAGCAAAATAGATTAGTTTTCCTCGCTTAACAATGTTAATCATCCACTTGCAGGCAATACAACCCGTAACAAATGCAGCCACAAAGCCTGCAATCAAAGGTAAAGTCTCCACTCCGCCGCCAAAATCACCCTTAAGGCAATCAAGAAGTGCATTTCCTAAAATTGGAGGTAACACCATAAGAAAAGAGAACTGCGCCACACTCTCCTTTTTATTTCCAAGCAGTAGTCCCGTAGCGATTGTAGAGCCAGAACGAGACAATCCCGGCAAAACTGCTACAGCCTGCGCAAGTCCAACAATAAAGGCGTCACGATAAGATAGGCTCTGATTCTCGCGCGGCTTTGCATAATATGCAAAAGTGAGCAACGTAGCTGTTACAAGCAACATCACTCCCACAACAACTATTGACGAGAATGCAGCCTCAATATAGTCCTTAAAGAATAGACCCACAATACCCACAGGGATCATTGAGATAACAATTTTGAGGACATACGCCTGCTCATCGGTAAATGTACGACTAAAAACACCCTTCAGTAGCCTCCAAATCTCTGCCCAAAGAATTACTATTGTACTAAGCACTGTTGCTGCATGGAGTGTAAGGCTAAAGGTAAGATTGCTCTCAGGATTAAGGTCTGTGCCTAAAATCTCATTTGCAAGCTGCAGATGGCCACTACTTGATACTGGCAGAAACTCGGTAAGCCCCTGCACTACGCCCAATATTATCGCCTGTAAAGTATCCATATTTCAAAAATTTGGTGCAAAGGTAATAAAAAAATCTCACACAGACGAAACAATAGACCGACACCTTTTGTCTAAACAAAATGCATCGGTCTACAATTCAGACTTGCTATGTTAGCAACGCCAACTATTGCTTCTTCTTATCATCCTCCTCAGGGTCGGCTTTTCCATCCATACTATCACGGAAATACTTAACTCCCTTACCTAAGCCTCGCATAAGCTCTGGAATTTTTGAGCCACCAAAAAGCAGCAACACAAGCAATACTATAAGCAGAATCTCTGTTCCGCCAATGTTTCCCAAAAGTAACAGTTTCATATACTCTTAAATTTTAACTTTCTTCATACTCTTACGACTCTTCTCAGCCTTAAAGCCGATAACATGACTCTCGATAGATGCATCAATAGTACTTGATAGCTTCGCCGGGTCTTGTGATGCCACTGCCTCCACAAAGTCTCGTGCAAGTGCGTGGTCACCACCGCCGTGGCCCGCATGCTTATACTCTGCCATCTCAGCCACATTCTTATGCCATACACGCTTCTTATTATCACGGAAGGTGTAGAGGGTAAACTTCTTACCATCACCTTCAATATAACCGAGCGTACCCATTATGCGAGTTCTACGACCGCCCCATGGAGTAAATGCATCCATTGTAAAGCTTGCTGTAACACCACCCTCAAAGAGCATTGTTGTTACATAGTGGTCCGGCTGGTCGTTGTCACACTTGTATACGCAGCGACCAAACATTGTTGTGCGAATCTTCTCCATAATTGCCGCCTCATCCTTCTTATCTGGAAGGTCAAAGACACCAAGGTGGCGCTTGCGACGCACATAGATATCTATAGCCGAATATGGACAAGTTGCCTCATGAGGACAGCCGTCAGTACAACGTGCAGGGGCGCCCTGAGGAGCATTTTCAGCCTTAAAGTGCATCAGCGTTCCCTCTGCTGCAATCTGAATACATGGTTTGTCTACTATCCAGCGGATAATATCGAGGTCGTGACAGCTCTTTGCAAGGATAATAGGTGTTGTCTGCTTGCTGTCGCGCCACTTACCACGCACATACGAGTGTGCCATATGCGCATACTGTATAGGCTCCATATGCTGAATGCTCACCAAGTCGCCAATAAGACCCGAATGCACAGCCTCACGCATAGCGATAAAGTAAGGAGCATAACGCAACACGTGACAGATAGCCACAATGCGGTTATACTTTTTTGCCTGCGCAAGAATATCCTTACACTCCTTCTCGGTCTGAGCTGCTGGTTTCTCAAGAAGCACATCGTAGCCCATAGCCAACGCCTTCATACAAGGCTCATAATGGAGGTTGTCTGGCGTAGCGATAATTACTGCATCGGCAAACTTCTCACGCTCAAAGACATCGGTCCAATCGTTAAAGCAATTCTCGACAGGGATGTTGTGTGCCTTAGCAGTGCGCTTCTTTCGGAAGTTATTTGCATCTGCCACGCCCACAATCTTCATTGTGTCGGGAAACTGTAGCGCATACTTGCCGTATGTAGTACCACGGCTACCTGCACCAATAATAATTGCTGTAATTGCGCGGTTAGTAGCAGCCTTGAGAGGTCGCACATCAAAATCGAGGTCTGGATGGGTCTTGCTGCCCGCCTTGACATCACCTGCAGCTGCAGGTGCCTCCGCAGTCGCCTCGGAAGCCATCGCATTCATATCAACACCAATAAGCGAAGCACCTACAGTAAGCATGCCTAATCGCTTAAGGAACTCTTTTCTATTCATAGTGATAGTTTTAGGTAATTTCTACAAAGATATATCTTTTTATTCATAATTGCAATAGATACTGATAACTACTGGCTCCGTTTTTGCTACAATAATAGAGTAACCAAAAATAGAACTATTATGAAACGAAAAATTTTTACAGCGCTAATTCTCCTCTCTGCACTGGCAACAACAGCCATTGTCGTCAACTCACAGGAGAGCAAAAACTCAAAATCATCTGCTGCGACTACCTCGCAAAAACCTATTAACGACACACGCGAAGAGCGACACAAAGCCCGCGAGCAGCGCCGAGCAGAACGCCTTGCTGCCTATGAGCGATTTGTAGACTCAATTGTACTGTCGCGCAACTTCAAGTTCATCCCTACCTCCGTACAGCAGGAACCCGCTGGCTCTACACGAATGTTATACAACCCCAACTACGAACTCTCCGTTTGGGATACCGAGGTCGATGTCTGCCTGCCGTATATCAAAGGCGTAACACCACCATATTACTACGTACTGCTAAACTACACTCTGCCGTCAGTATCTAAATACATCACCGAACAGACCCGCGACGGCTGGAATGTATCATTTAGCACCTCGCTCTTCTCCGCTACCGACTACGACTTCTCGCTCGACATCTACTCCTCCTCCGGCAGCGCCACACTCACCATCGCCTCCACCTGGTACCCCGACGTACAGTACGACGGCTCTATTATCAGCATAAACTAAACCTACGCCCGACAAAGCAGTCGGGCGTAGGTTTAGGCTATTAGCTGTTGGCTGTTGGCTATTAGCTGAATTAAAAAGCGGACACGGCGCGCACATAGTTGTAGTTGTACTTATTGTAGTAGTTGGTGTAGCCATCATTCATATAGACAAGCCACGCACATAACTTATTGCACTCCGTCGATGACCAAGTCCATTCTCTATCTATCTTTTCATTGAGTTTTGAATTAAGTATCTCTTTACATCTATAGATTGTAAGCAGTTCTTCTTTGGCCGGCAGATACCAACCCTCACCAAGTTCTGCACACCACTTAAAGGCTGGGTACTTACTTTCCCAATTTGGGATAGACTTAACAACAGCCATATTTGCAGCTCCATTAGTCTTGCTAACAGCTCCTATAAGAGTTTTTTGCTCAACGTTATCTGATCTCCACTGCAATGCCTCAGATGACTGTATCATACTAACAATCTTACCGTGACGACCTCTATCTGTAACCTCAAAAACTACACCCTCCTTGCCATTTTCGTTATAATAGTCGCCAACCTTGTACACTTTTATCTGCACAGGGGATTGCTCAGCTACAAGCTCCATATCATGTCTAAAGGCTATACTCTTACGGTGAACAGCAATACTCTGCTGGACATAGCTATCGCCAAACCTATATATCAGCGTATGCACGCCTGGAGTGACATCAAGTACTGAGAGTTGGCAGTTATCATCAGTTACCCCCTTATAGTTGCCGTCAAGAAGAATCTCCACATCGGGAACATTCGACATTACAACAATAGAGTATAGTTGATTTAGCCTTGCTATCATTTCATACTCTCGGTTACCCTCAAGGTTGAGCGTAACCTCATTACTCTCACCAAACTCGGAGCTATAGAGGTAGAAGCGTGTATTTGGTTTGGCAGTCATCTCAAGAATCAACACATTGTTGTAGTAGTCCGCTACCTTCTGCTTTGTCAAATCAGTATTTGAGCACATCTTGACCTCCAAAACCTCTATCTCCTCCTTAGTCATTCGGTCAAACTTGATTTTAAGGCGCGCACATGGCTGACGTGAAGAGTCCAGACCTATTGGGTCTATATTCACTCCCGTAAGCACATCGGTCTGCACCGCATTGAATGAACTGCTATCAATAACAATAGAATTAGTCATCTGCGCAGTTGCTGTTGCGCAGAGAAAAATGGTTAGTAATATTACAATGATTTTTTTCATACTACAAAGGTAATAAAAAAATCTTGCGAGTGCAAGATTTTTTATTGGCTGTTAGCCGTTGGCTATTGGCTATCAAAAGGCGCCAAGCCACCCCAATGCATCGAATTTTAATTTTAAGCGAGGGATTTCAACGCTCGGCTACCTCAATTAGAACACCGTCCGTTTTGTTGTCAAAAGGCGCCAAGCTACCCCAATGCAGTGAATTTTAATTTTAAGCGAGGGATTTCAACGCTCGGCAAAAAAATTGGCTGTGGATAGTACTAAAACGTACAGCCACAGCCTATTTTTTTGTTAGCGGAAGATATCACCGCTTAAAATTAAAATTCTAACTTAGCGCGACGCACATATGAATTATAACGCCACTTAGCATTCTCCTCTGCTGCTGCGAAGAGCTCGTCAGCCTCTGCAGGGAAGGTCTTCTGGAGAGATGTGTAACGAACCTCCTTGAGAAGGAAGTCGCGGAACTTGCTCCAGTCTGGCTCCTTAGAGTCAAGAACGAATGGGTTCTTACCTTCATCCTCGAGCAGTGGGTTATAGTGCCACAAGTGCCAGTAACCGCACTCTACAGCCTGCTTACCGATTGTCTGTGTACGGGTCATACCGCCCTTAATACCGTGGTTGATACAAGGAGCATA
>CAJGDC010000016.1 GCA_904502005.1 uncultured Alistipes sp. | reverse complement strand
GTATGTATCTAATGATGCGCGTGGCACGTAAATCTTACGGCCAGAGGCGTTATTACGAAATGTATTGGAGCCTCCACTTGGTGGAGTTATTGGCTTGCAATAAACCTCTTTCAGCGAGGTGCAATTACTGAATGCACCAATTCCAATCTCAGTAACGCTATCTGGAATAGTAACACTTATTAGCGATGTGCATTTATAGAATGCTTCGTCTCCAATTGAAGTAACACTATCAGAAAATGTAACACTTCTCAGCGAAGAGCAATTAGAGAATGCGCCTTCTCCAATTGAAGAAACTCTGTTGCCAATAGTAACACTTGTTAGCGAGGTGCATTTAAGGAATACTCCACGCCCAATCGAAGTAACGCTATCGGGAATAGTAACACTTGTCATCAAGGAGTAGCCATAGAATGTATAATCTTTAATCTCAGTTACATCCGAAGGAAAAGTAACATTCCCAGTCAGCTCTTCTCCATTAAGGTAGAGTTTGGCGCCATTATTCATTGGATTGGCAGAAGAACTAACAAAGTTAATTTTACACCAAGTAGATAAATCGCCTGTATAGTATATCTCTTTTAGCGAGGAACAATTATGGAATACCCCCTGCCCAAACGAAGTAACACTATCAGGAATAGTAACACTTGTCAGCGAAGTGCATTCATAGAATGCATCCATTCCAATCTCAGTAACACTATTAGGGATAGTAATGCTTGTCAGCGAGGTGCAGCCTTGGAATGCAGAACTTCCAATCTTAGTAACGCTATCAGGAATAGTAATATTTGCCAGCGATTTGCAACCAAAGAATACTGAACCTCCAATCTCAGTAACGCTATCAGGAACGGTATATTCGGTTAATCCAGCACGAGCAAATGAATGTAACATGCCATTAACAACAAGGCAACGATTATCAGCAGAGGCAAACTTGCCATAAAATGCAATCAGCGAGGTGCAATTATGGAATACCCCATGCATAAACGAAGTAACACTATCAGGAATAGTAATACTTTTTAGCAAGGTGCAATCCCTGAATGCATAATATCCAATCTCAGTAACGCTATCAGGGATAGTACACTTGGTTAAACCATTGCAGTTGGAAAAAGCACGCGCGCCTATTGTCGTCAGACTCTTTGGAGGTGTAATACTTCGTAGCTTATCACAGCTATTAAATGCGTCCTCACCAATCAAAGTTATTGGACCATCAAAAGTGATTACTCCCTTGTCATTTTCGTAGGTATTTGAAACAATATTAGCGCCAAAGACATCGCTCGCATATGGCGTTACGATATTGCCATCTGACGAGGTGTACCAAATCTTGTTAGTTGCAGGTGTGGTATTTGCAAACTCAAACACTGTCATTGGTACAATACGGTTGCGCTCAATAGTAATAGTATTGTCTGTTGATTTTGTCATTGTTGAGCCATCAGAGCATACAATTTCAATAGTTAATCCCTTGCTGAATTCCTGCGGAGGTAAGCCAATGTTGAACGCGGTTGACTTTGTGCCCAAAGTTACACCCTCGCCGCAGTTGAGAGTTACCTCCGTAAAGATTGTGTCGTCCTCGACCATTGTGCCGCCGACCTGGGTGTGATCAGAGGAGAATCCCATTTCGGCTGCGAGGATAGATGTTGCATCTGCGGTGTTTATATAGATTTCGCCTGCAACCTGCTCGCCGTTGTTGCCTTTGAGTTTGATGCTCTGCACCTTCTCGCCATTACCGATAAGACGAATTCTCAACCAACCACACACGCTCTTAAGCACAAACTGCTTATACTCGCTCTGCGACACCATAATGTTGCCGTTAATGCCGTAGCTATCCTTGAGGTATGTCTGCTCGGCAGGGAGATATGCCTGAAGATTGCATGTCTCAGGGTTGAGATAGTAATTCTCGTTATAAGGGTATGCCACAACCATTTTAGAGGTGGTGTGGCTATATTCAGGCGTAGAAACTCGCTTTATGGTGCCACTGCGGTCGCCAGTATTACCCTGGAACTTCCACTGCTGGTTTGCATCCGAGCGATAGAATACACTCAAAAGGTCGCCCTTTGTCCAGACGGTCTGACCATGGTCGAGCTGAATACGGCTACTCTCCTCAAACGAAACTTTGAGAGTTTCGGGAGCCTCGATAGCTACATCCTCTGTAGCATCGGTAGCACAAGCGGCAAACATCGCTGCCACAAGCGCCAAAAGGTAGAATTTCTTCATATTTTTGATTGTTGAATTTGTTTACCAACCCTGTTCTGGCTTCTCGATTGGGTCCTCGAACATTGACTGAGCAAAGCCCTGCTCAGCCGCCATTTCATTCACCTCAACTGAAGGCGAAAAGTAAATTTGTCTATTATTTGTCATAGATGTTTATTTTGAAGTTGCACAAAGTTACAAAAAAATCCGCATCTGATATTACAAGATGCGGATTTTTTTAGTCATATAGAATTATTGTTTCATTTTTGCCCTGCCGAGGTTAAAGCCTAGGCCGAAGTAGAGGTTAAACGACTTGAGGTTATAAGGCACAGGGATGTTTTGGTAGGTAACAAACTTCATCGGTATATAATCTGCGCCCAAGAACAGATTGATGCCCTTTGGATGAAGGTTGAGCGCAAAGCCCAAAACTCCCAGTCTATTACGGTTGAGTAGGGTATGGCTCACAGTTGCCGAGAACCAATTTGCAGGGCGGAAATTTACAGAGAGCGTGAGCTCAGAGAGGCTCTTATTATGGCGGAACTCTGTGTGTGACAGAATGCCAAAGCCGATATGGTCATTTAGGATGTTATACTCCGCGCCAAAGTTCAGCGAGCAGTTAAGGCGAGTGGCGTAACCAGGCTTTTTAACCTCCGCCATATAGATTTCCGCAGAGCCATCGCTTTGGGTCTCGCCGGTGCTGAGATTTACGCCGTTGAAGCTAAAATCTGCATGTGCCTCGGCCTCAATATGGGTGTTTTTTGACCATTTGATAAATCCGAGGTCGGTAATTGCTGCTGATACTCGTAGCTTATTGTCAAGCAGTTTCATCTCGGCTCCTAAATCAATTGCTGCACCGAAGTTCTTTATGTTGCCGAGAATCTTGTTAATGTCATAACACAGAACATCTTCAGTCAGTTCTTGTCCCGCAACTCCCTTTTTGGGGTCCAAAATAACTCCACTAGCTCGTAGTCTACCATTCATGCGTCCCAAAACGTTTTCAGGAGTAATATCTGCATACATCTGCTCAATCTGGCTCGAGGCATTTAGTAGACCAACTAACACCTTAACCTTTGCACCAACACTGAGATTGCCGAAACTCAAATCGGCGACTTTGCGAGCATTGCCAATGTAGACTTCAAGGTATGATGTACTGTGAAAAGATGTGTTATTTAGGTCGTAATGTCCATTGCCAAGCGATTTAAGGGCGGTGAACATATCTTTTGACATGGTAATATCGTTGCTACTACGCAGGTTGATTCCAAAACTCCAAAATGAGCGCTTTGTGTAGAAACCTACGCCTAAAATGTTAGCATTGATATTGGCGCCAATAAATCCAGTTTTTGGTAGACGATTAAGGAATTTATCAGCCGAGACTGAACCATGAAGTGCAGTGACAACCTCGCCATTGCTCTTATAGAATAAGTTGTTTACAGATAGGAAGTTATTGCTCAGACTTACACCTACGCCACTCATTGCCGGCAGGGCAATATAGCCACGTGTTGGGGCAAGTGCAGGGTTTAGTTCAGTGCGGAAATAACTACCCTCCATAAAGTAGGATGTGCGCATCTGAGCCGTGGTGTTAATAGCTGTAAGCGATGCTGCTATAAACAGTAGAGTGTATACTATTTTTTTCATACTCTTGATTGCTAGAAGTTTCCTAAATCAACATTTATTTGACCGCTAATCTCCATTTTAAGAGATAGAGAGAAATACTGTTCTGTATTGAGCTTAGCAATGCCACTCTCCGTGCGCTTAGCATTTAGCTTGAAAAGTATAGCCTCAATATCGGCGAGTTGGCGAATGTTGCCATTTTTGCCAAATCCTATCTCTAAACGTAGTGTAGACTCCACCTCGCTAACTCCATCAGCGGAGCCTTTGATTGTATTGTTTGCCTTGTCGCAATTTAGAGTAACAGATGAAGGCTTACCATTAGTATTTAGTGCCTGAGCATCAAACTCTAAATCGAGAGGTATGGTGCTCTTAATATCTGCAATGATTGCCACATCCTCAAGTGCTATATCATACTCAGAAACCGCAGCAAAAGTATCTGAAAGGTTGTCTACAAGCTTTTCAATAGAGAGGTCGAAGTTGTTCTCAAAACTAAGAGGAACATTTATACTGTAGTCATAGCCGACAGTATAGCTATTGGCGATGTAGATGGTATGTGTCGCATTTTCATCTGTAGATAGGTTAAAATCCATCTTGATTTTGTCAGGGAATGAACCCGTAAGTATTTTACCCAAATCGCATGCGATAAAGTTATAATTGCTGCCGCTGTATGATTCGCGTAACGACTCATTGGCGATAATCAGAGTTGTTGCACCTCTCTGTAATTCGCCGCCAACCATAGAGGCCGCCTTGATGTTGAGATTGTCGATAACTATGCTATTCTCGCTTATCTCATTATCATTAACAATAGGGGTCAGTTTTGCGGATACGTTAGCATCGATAGTCAACGGATTGTATAGGGTAAGTGTAAGGACTGGAGATAAACCGATATTGCCAATATTAAGGTTTATATCCTTGTCAAAATCACCTAAATCGATTGTAACATGCTCGTCGTATTGATACGCTACTTGACCCTCAACTGATACCAATTCAAGAGTTGTATCGTCAAAACCGGCAGAGAACTCAATCTCTTTTTCGTGAAGAATCTTTGAGAGTTTAACCTCTGTTCCGCCTTTAATGTATGCTGCAATGTCAGGTGTAAAATCTAATGTTATTGAACCATTATGAGGAACGAGTCCCTCACCGCTGAATACAAGTGCGTCAAGGTTTATATCAATTGTATGGCGTAAATCGTTCAAACTTGTACGTAAGGTGTGCGTTTCGGCATCATACCCCCTTTGCTTCTCATCGTGCAGAGTCAGGTATTCTGGTAGTTGAGCCTCTATGATAATATTGTCAGCAATATTGTCGTCGAGCCAATCAAGACCTTCAGCAAGTAGGTGCATAGGGGAGTGCTCTGAAAAGCTGACTCTCTTAACACTCTTAACCTCTTTAGGTAGATTGTTAATAGTGATTGATGTTGAACTATTTGCCAACGAGCCATGTTCAAGAAGCATAACCTCATTAAGCACAATATCTGCATCTTGATACTGCAGAGTAGTGTCAACGTGTAGTTCAGGCTCCTTATTGAATACTATGGTGTTAGCTCGTGAGGTAATGTCAAATGAGAGGTGGTATCCAAACTCAATCGGTATCGTCAGCTTGTTGTTTACAACCTGCGACTCGTTTGCAATGCTTGCAATGTAGATGGTAAACTCAACGGTCTCTGCCCCTGCAGCAAACATATACTCGTTGGCAATGTGGTAGGTTGTTGTGTGTCCTTGATGGTCAATCTCCTTCAGAGCATTGCCGTTGTGGTCATATAGTTCATATCCATCATTGGCAATAAGCTCTAATGTTATGTGGCCACCACCATTTACCGCTGCCAAATCGTTCAGGTCAAGCATGAGATGTATTGCAGCACCCTTGTCGCCTGGTTTTTGAGGCTTAAGGTATATACGCTTGATTGCAGCGAGGTATTTCGGAACTTCATACTCAAGAATCTCTGTCACCATACCCTCCTCTTTGGCAAGGATTGTGTGACCTCCAGGGACCGGTATAGCAACACCATAAGGAATATTCAAACCTCCAAAGTTTGGAATAATATCATATGGATGGTCAATTCTACAAGATGTACCTGTAATATCAAATGCAGGATACTCTGTAGAGAAACTTGTCATAGTCTTAGCAATGTTGAATCTGTTTTCAACACCCTCAATGGTTATTTCACTCTCTTCACCATCAAAAGTAAGAGAGTAGTTGCCATCTTTGTCAATGGTCAGTCCATTTGCAGAGTCAAGGTCAATGATATCCCCAAGCCTCTGCTTTTCAAGATAACCTAATGGGATTGTGGTCACCTGCCCACCAATTGCCACCTCGGTAGAAACTTTGTCAAGTTGAAAATCCTTATCAACACAAGACATCGCGGCTATTGATAGAAATGCCGCAACCAATGATTTTAGTCTCATAATGCTTTGTTTGGTTTAGTAATGCAAATATATGTAATATTTTACTTAAACAGCTCGAAAATTGTAAAAAAAATACGGCGAACAGACAAAAAGACTGTTCGCCGTTGGGGCTTGTGCTTGAAGTTTTTACTCCTCAGTCTGCTCCTCGCTCTCCTCTGGAAGGCGGAACTCGGTCATACCTGCTGCAACGAGAAGGTTGAACCAGTTTACAGCCTTCTTGATGTCAGATACGTGAACTCGCTCGCGGTCGTAGTCGGTGATAACTGCGCCGAAGAACTCTTTGAGAGTCTCGTTTGACTCCTTATGTGATGGAGCCTGCTTGCCCTCAGTATATGCAAACATCTTTGTAAATACCTCTGCTAGTGGAATATCCTCACCCTCGGTGTACATTGAAATCTCAGAGAGTGCGCTAACCTTTGAAGATGCGGTAGCGTTGCTACGCTTGCCGTCAAGGAGTGACTCCACAATAAAGCCGTTGCGTGACTGTGCGATGTAGCGATAGAGGCCTGGCTGGCCAGAAATTGCCAAAATGTCTTTTAGTTCCATAATATTATAATATTAGTTTTGTTTAACATGAATGTCCATCTGTGGGTAAGGAAAGTTGATTCCCTTTTTAGGGAGCTCTTTGTAGATGCGCTCGTTAATCTCCCAGTATAGTGTCCAATAGTCTTGATTTGCTACCCAAGCACGTACTATTAGTATAACGGCACTGTCGGCTAGCTCTGAGAGCACAACCATAGGCTCAGCAGGCTCGTTTAGTACACGTTTGTCCTCTGTAAGCATTGCAAGAATCTCCTTGCGAGCCACATCAACATCATCGCCATACGAGATAGATACTCTCCAATCAACACGACGGGTGGTCGGCTGAGAGTAGTTATCTACGATTGATGATGAGATTGCACTATTTGGGACATATATGATTCTGTTATCTGGGGTGCTTAGCTGAGTAGAGAATAGTCCGATAGCCTTTACTGTTCCAGACTGTCCCTGTGCAGAGATGTAGTCACCAATGCGATAGGGACGTAATAGCAGTAGAATAACACCACCAGCAAAGTTCTGCAATGTGCCACTTAATGCCATGCCGACAGCAAGACCGGCAGAGGCAAAGATGGCAAGGAATGAGGTTGTATTAACACCCAAAGTTTGTATAGCAGCAAGGATTACCAAGATTGTCATAACAACCTTGACCATACTGCGCAAAAAGTTGCGAAGAGATAGGTCTACATTTCTGCGGTCAAATGAGCGGTCAAGGATGCGGATAATCCAATTTGTAACCAACTTGCCGACGTAGTATATTACAATGGCAAGGATAATCTTTAGACCAATCCACAAAGCTTGCTCAATAAGATTGTTTAGCAGAGTATCGTAGTCAGTAGTGAAAATTTTATTGACAGCCTCAGTAAGATTAGCCTTCTGTACGCTATCCGGAAGTATCAGATTCTCAACGATTTTTGTCGCATCGTCAGATTGTAGAAGATATTTCATATATACTTTAATCTCTATTTTTCGGGGTGCTAAATTAGTAAAATTTTTAATACAATGCGATAAATTGAAAATTTATTACTATTTTTGTTTGACATTGCGGAATATGTTTAACCTAAAAAATATAACTATGAAAAAACTACTACTATCACTCTCTGCTATACTTGTTTCAGCAGTGGTGGTTGCACAGCCTGTGATGAGTTATGAGGAGGCTGAGGCGAAGGCTAATGAAATTATTAAAACACTCACATTGGAGGAGAAGCTGTCTATGACTCAGGGTCACAACCGTTTCTTCTTCCCTGGCGTTCCTGAGAAGGGCATGCCGTATATTTACACCACAGATGCTTCAATGGGTGTGAAGAACAAGCAGCATCTGCATAATGCTGGAGAGGTGATTCTTGCAGAGCGTACAACTCAGTTCCCTGCCTTTATTATGCTTGCAGCTACCTTTAATCCAGAGCTCGCCCGTGCATATGGTCACGCAGTTGGTGAGGAGGCTCGTATGGCAGGTGCAGGTGTTATTCTTGGTCCGGGTATGAATATTTACCGTAATGCACAGTGCGGAAGAAACTTTGAGTATCTGGGTGAGGATCCATATCTCGCAGCGTCAATTATCTACGACTATGTTTCTGGTATGCAGAGCACAGGTACTCTTGCTTGTGCAAAGCATTTCCTCGGTAATCAGACCGAGTTCTACCGTCGTCGCTCAAACTCTATTATTGACGAACGTGCAATTATGGAGATTTATACCCCTGCATTTAAGGCGGCTATTGATGCTGGTGTGGCAACTGTTATGACAGCATATAATCAGCTCAATGGAGAGTGGACTGGTCAGAGTAAGTACGTTATTACAGACCTTTTGCGAGGCACTCTTGGTTTCAAAGGTATGGTTATGTCGGACTGGAACTCAATCTATGACTGGAAGGATGTAATTCTCTCTGGCCAAAATCTTGATATGCCGGGAGAGGATATGTTCTACATTAAGAAAAAACCTGCTGATTTGGTTGCGGAGGGTGTTGTGACAGAGAAGGATATTGAGAATATGATTCGTCCAACTATTGCTACATGTATCCGTTGGGGACTTTATGACCGCTATAATAGTGGTAAACAGTATGATAAATCTTTGGAGGCGAAGCTTCCTGCACACCTTGAGGTTAGCTATCAGACCGCTGCTGAGGGAGCTGTGCTGTTGCGTAATAACGGTATTCTGCCTCTTTCAACATCGACAAAGGTGCTTGTTGTCGGAAAGTGGCACGACTCAGTGCCTCATGGAGGAGGTGCAGCTCGTGTAACTGGTTATGACCATATAACACTCAAGGATGTACTTACTGAGAGCTTTGGTGACAATGTTAAGTTTGTAGAGAAACCAACTGCAGCTCAGCTTAAGGCTGCTGATGTGGTGCTTTGCGTGACTGGTACATACGATTCAGAGTCTACTGAGCGCCCATTTGCCATGGATAAGAGGGATGAGGCTCTTGTTCGTTTGGCTGTTGAGAGTAATCCAAAGACAGTAGTACTTGTACACTCTGGCTCGGCTATTGATATGACAGCGTGGGCAGATAAGAGTGCTGCAATTCTGTATGGCTGGTACCCTGGTCAGAATGGCCAAAAGGCTATCCGCGATATTCTTATCGGAAAGGTTAATCCATCTGGTAAGCTGCCGATGACTATTGAGCGTAGCTTTAATGACTCACCAGCTGTAAACTCTGTACCTGAAGGCTTTAACCTTGCAAAGGCAAAGGGTAATCCAAACGAGAAGGCGTTCCAATCTTGGACCTATGATGTACACTATGACGAGTCTGTCCTTGTTGGTTATCGTTGGTATGAGAAGAAGAATATTAAGCCGCTATTCCCATTCGGTTATGGTCTTAGCTATACAACCTTTGCACTAAATAAGGCAGCTATTATTGGCAAGGGTAAGGTTAAGACTCTTACAGATGAGAAGCCTCTCAAGATCGCTGTTGAACTTACTAATACAGGCGCAGTTGCCGGTGCTGAGGTTGTTCAGCTATACATTGCGGAGAAGAATCCAACGGTACTTCGTCCAAATAAGGAGCTTAAGGCTATTAAGAAGGTTACTCTTGAGCCTGGCAAGAAGTCTCTAGTTACCTTTGAGGTTGATAAGAAGATGTGCTCATTCTGGTGCGACAAGAGCCATTCATGGTATGCAAATGCTGGCGAGTATGAGATTCTTATTGGTACCAGCTCGGCTGATATTGCAGCAACTCTGCAGTTTGTTGTGGAGTAAATGTTAAGATTAAGTATGACAAAAGGTTGCATTGTTGATGCAACCTTTTTTTGTGTAATTTTTTTGAAGTTTTGGAATATTGAAAGGATTTGCTATCTTTGTAATCTAAAACCTAATTTGAATGAAGAAAGTACTATCTTTTTCGTTGATGCTAATTCTGGGACTTGTATTGTCGCAGACGCTACCCGGGGTGATGGGTGAGGGATATGCGCCACTTTCGGATGCAGTGTATATGCTTCTTGGTACCTGCCTCGCCTTTATTATGATAAATGTGGGTCGCGAGTTTGAGCTCGATAAGAGCAATGTGGGTAGCTATGTCAAGGACTACTGCGTGGCTATGCTCGCTGCGGCTGCTCCGTGGATACTTATTGCGGTATATTACATCTTCTTCTTGTTGCCACCAGAGTTTTGGACCAGTGGCGATGCGTGGAAGGAGACTCTGCTACTAAGCCGTTTTGCGGCGCCTACTTCGGCGGGTATTCTATTCTCTATGCTTGCCGCTTTAGGTCTACAGCAACGTTGGATCTACCGCAAGATTCAGGTGCTTGCAATCTTCGATGACCTTGATACAATTCTGCTAATGATTCCGTTGCAGATAGCAATGATTGGATTGCATTGGCAGATGGGAGTCATATTATTTGTTGTTATTGGTTTGCTCTATTTCGGCTGGCAAAAGATGTCTGCGTTTAAGATGCGTCAGGAGTGGTGGGCAATAATGATATATGCCATTGTAGTATTCGGTCTTACGCATGTTATTTATGTCGTGACAGAGCATATGTTTGGTCATGATGATGCTCTGCATATTGAGGTCCTGCTTCCAGCTTTTGTGCTTGGTATGGTTATTAAACGCGAACATAGCGAATCTAAGAGCGATGAGGCAATAACAACAGCAATCTCACTACTCTTTATGCTGCTTGTTGGTATGAGTATGCCTCAAATTAGCGCAAGTGTAAATAGTGCCGGAAATAGCATTATGGCCTCTCAGCCTATGCCATCCTGGGGTGTTATTGCTCTCCATGTAGTTGCGGTTTCTGTGCTTTCAAATATTGGTAAGCTGGTGCCTATGTTATTCTATCGTAACCACTCAATTAAAGAGCGACTTGCACTCTCTATCGGAATGTTTACCCGTGGAGAGGTGGGAGCTGGCGTGATATTTATTGCATTGGGTTATAATATCGGTGGCGCGGCACTGCTAATATCTGTATTGACGCTTGTGCTGAATCTTATACTTACTGGTGGATTTGTGCTTATCGTTAAGCGATTGGCTATCAATAGTTATCGTGATTAAAAGTTCTTGAATTTGATTAAAAGTGGCATTTTGAGAAAAAATGTCACTTTTTTCATTAAAATTGTTGAAAAATCCACAAAATTTGCTATCTTTGTTAGTTGATTAACACAGTAAGATATTTTTAACATAACTAATAAAACCTAAAACTATGGCTAAAGTATTGAAAATTAGGGATTTAACTTTGCGAGATGGTCAGCAATCATCTTTCGCAACCCGTATGACACAGGCTCAGGTTGAGCGCTGCTTGCCATTTTACAAAGATGCTCACTTCTTTGCAATGGAGGTTTGGGGCGGTGCAGTGCCTGACTCTGTAATGCGTTATTTGGGTGAGAACCCATGGACTCGTTTGGAGAGTATTAAGGCGGCTGTTGGAGATGTATCAAAGCTTACAGCACTCTCTCGTGGTCGTAACCTCTTTGGTTATGCTCCATACACTGATGAGATTATCGAGGGTTTCTGTCGTAACTCTATTGAGAGTGGTCTTGGTATCATGCGTATCTTCGACTGTCTGAACGACGTGAACAATGTTAAGTCTACAATCAAATATGTAAAGAAGTACGGCGGTATTGCAGACTGCGCAGTTTGTTACACTGTTGATCCTAAGTATCCAAAGCTCAGCTTCTGGGATAAACTCCGTGGTAAGAAGAATCCTGACCTTGTATTTACAGATGACTATTTTGTAAACAAGGCTAAGGAGTTGGCTGCTCTTGGTGCAGATATGATTACCATCAAGGATATGTCTGGTCTTATTCCTCCACAGCGTGTAAGTACCCTCATTAAGAAGATTAAGGCTGCAGTATCTATTCCAATTGATTTCCATACACACTGTACTCCAGGTTATGGTCTTGCATCTGTATATGCCGCTATCGCTGCAGGTGTAGATGTTGTTGATACAAACTGTTGGTGGTTTGGTGGTGGCCCAGGTGCTCCAGCGCTCGAGTTGGTATACCTCTTCTGCCAGAAGCTTGGTATCGATTTGGGTGTAAATATGGAGGCTGTTGCTAAGATTAACGAGCAGTTGAAGGATATCCGCTCAGAGCTCAACATCTCTGCATTTGGCGCAGATAAGCCAGCTCATAAACCATTCAATCCGCTTGTAGATGCAGTTCCTGCTGAGGTTGAGGCGGAGCTTAATCGCGCAGTTAAGGCTGCTCAGAGTGATGATTTTGTTACTCTGCTTGCTGCTGCTCAGGCTATTGAGGCATACTTTGGTTTCCCTGCTCCAAACAAGCTTGTTCAGGAGGCAGAGATTCCTGGAGGTATGTACTCAAATATGGTTGCGCAGCTTCAGGCTCTTAAGTCTGAGGATATTATGCCGCGCGCTATGGAGCTTATCCCAACAGTTCGTCTCTCTGCAGGTCTGCCACCACTTGTAACTCCAACCTCTCAGATTGTCGGCGCTCAGGCTGTAAACTGTGCTCTTGATGAGAAGGCTGGTCGTCCAATGTATCAGACAAAGAATAACCAGTTTGTGAACCTTGTAAAGGGTGAGTATGGTAAGACTCCTGTGGCTATCGACCCAGAGTTCCGTCTTCAGATTTGCGGAGTACGAGAGGAGACTCCATATGACATCTCTAAGTATCAGCAGCAACCAAATCCAGAGCTCGCTGAGGCTGGTGGCGTTAAGCTTGCTGAGAACGAGAAGGAGGTACTTTTGCTCGAGCTCTTCCCACTTGTTGCTAAACCATACTTGACAAATCTTAAGAAGAAGGCTTATGAGGCATCTGTTGCTGCTTCTGCTCCTGCTGCTCAGGATGCACCTGCTGCTGCAGATGTTAAGCAACCTATTACCGGTAAGACTATCGTTGCTCCGCTGCCAGGTAAGGTTATTGATATCAAGGTAAATGTTGGTGACACTGTTACTCCAGGTCAGGAGGTTGTTGTTCTTGAGGCAATGAAGATGGAGAACTCAATCACAGCAGACTTTGGTGGCGTTGTAAAGCAGATTCTTGTTGCTGTTGGTGACAATGTGGCATCAGATGCAATTATACTTGAGATTGGCGAGGCTGCTCCAGTTGCTGCACCAGCTGCTGCTCCTAAGGCTGCAGTTGTGGGTAATAAGATTACAGCTCCACTACCAGGTCGTGTAATTTCACTTGCTGTAAAGGTTGGTGATGCAGTATCTGCAGGTCAGGAGGTTGCTACCCTTGAGGCTATGAAGATGGAGAACTCTATCACATCTGACTACTCAGGTACAGTGCAGCAGATTCTTGTTGCAGAGGGTGACAATATTGCAACTGATGCAGTAATTATGATTATTGGTTAATAACTATAAAGCCAAACTATTATGGGATTTTTGAAGGAATTTAAGGCATTCGCCCTCAAAGGTAATGTGATGGATATGGCTGTCGGTGTAATCATCGGTGGCGCATTCGGTAAGATTGTTACCTCTTTGGTTAATGATGTTATTATGCCTCCTATCGGACTTTTAGTAGGTGGTGTAGATTTTACTAACCTTAAGTTGGTAATTAAGAAGGCCGTTGTAGAGGGTGGTGCGGAGATTGCTCCTGCAGTTACTTGGAACTATGGCGCATTTATTCAGCAGGTTGTTGACTTTACTATCCTTGCATTCTGTGTCTTTATGATGGTGAAGGTTATGAACAAGCTGATGAAGAAGGAGGAGGCAAAACCAGCTCCTGCACCTGCTCCACCAGCACCAACAAAGGAGGAGCTACTGCTTACTGAGATTCGTGACCTTCTTAAGGAGCAGAAGAAATAAATTCGTTTATATTACTTTGAGCACCTCTCACTTTTGGGAGGTGCTTTATATTCTTTTGATATGCTAAAAATTGGAGATAAAATGCCTCATTTTGAGGTTATAAATCAGGATGGAGAAGTCGTCACTTCGGAGCAATTGCTCGGTCGTAAGACAATCATATATTTCTATCCAAAAGATAATACAAGTGGCTGTACAGCAGAGGCTTGTAGTCTTAGGGATAATTATGCTGCTCTCGTAGCTAAGGGGTATAATGTGGTGGGCGTGAGTAAGGATAGTGCCGCATCACATCGCAAGTTTATTGACAAGTATGAACTTCCGTTTACGCTTCTTGCAGATACATCAACCCAGATGCTTCAAGATTTTGGGGCATGGGGTGAGAAGAGTATGTATGGACGCAAATATATGGGTGTACTGCGCCGAACATTTATCTTCGATGAGCAGGGTGTGCTGACTGATATAATTGAGAAGGTGGATACTAAGAACCACGCCTCTCAAATTCTCGCCTTGTAGAGTTTATACCTTTAAGTAAACCCCTTTGCGGTCAAGGAAGTAGAGTAATAACCAGCAGGCTGCAATATAACCGATAGATATTAGTACAGGACCCCAACCATCTGGTAGATGTGATGCTAAGCCGGCTGTAAAGTAGCGAGATATATCTCCAAATTTGATAAATCTTTGGGCAAGATATATCGTTATAGAGTTTACTCCAACGACTTTGAAAAAGTAACACCAGCGCTTGTACCCTTTTACGTCAATGATGTAGTAGAATAGTGCGAGCATAAAGAGTGAGTATGCACCAGCCGCAAGAACGAAGGCGCTGCTCCACAAAGTCTTATTAATTGGTTGGATGAAGTTCCATCCTACAGCGGCAATTAGTAGTACAACAGCAGAAACGGCCATAGTGGCAGCCTTGCGCTTGCCACTATGGTTACTGTTAAGAAGATACTCACCAGTGAAGATTCCGAGCATAGCTGTAACAACTGCCGGTAGATTACTCAATAGCCCCTCTGGGTCCATCACTCCGCGCCAAAGAATGTGATTTGGCATCAGTAGTCGGTCTATATATCCGGCAATGTTTCCCTCTTTAGTCCATACATCTACACCCATAGCATCAGGTGCAGGGATGGTTAGTAAAAGTGAGTAGCCGACAAGTATAGCTGCGCAGATTATAGCACGAACTTTTGGCTTGAGATATAGTGTTAGTAGTGCTGCACCCATCCATGCAATACCAATTCTGCCTAGCACACTTGGAAAGCGTAGGGTATCAAATTGCATCTTAAAAAAGCCGTTATAGAGCACGCCGAGAATAATGAGAATAACTGCTCTGCGGATGATTTTTGCTACGATAGCTCTATTATCTAGCCCATACTCTCTCTGCTTTGCGAGTGAAAATGGAAAGCTGACACCAGCAATGAATAGAAATAGTGGAAAGATGGTATCGTGGTGAGCAAAACCATCCCACGCTACATGCTTCATCTGTAGCGCAATCCAACTTGCTACTTCGCAGTTGGGGGTTAGGGCTGCAAGATTTGTAATAAGACCTGCCAAACCCATGATAAAAAGCATGTCAAAACCTCGCAATGCATCAAGCGAGAGTAATCTTTTGTTATTCTCTATTTTGTTCATAGAACAAAGGTAGTAAAAATCGGAAATATTAACTATCTTTGCAGCGAAAAATTGTCAATTATGGAATCTGTTGGATTTATTGAGTGGTGTTTAGAGAATTTGAACTATTGGACTATAACCTTGCTTATGGCTATAGAGAGCTCTTTTATACCATTTCCAAGTGAGGTTGTTGTTCCTCCGGCGGCTTATAAAGCGGCAGCAACTGGTGAGCTTAACGTTTGGCTGGTGGTTGTTTTTGCTACACTCGGAGCATTGATAGGGGCATTTATCAATTACTTCTTGGCACTATGGTTGGGTAAACCAATTGTCTATAAGTTCGCTAATAGTCGTTTGGGTCATATGTGTCTGCTTGATGAGCAAAAAGTTATCAAGGCTGAGGAGTTCTTTATCCGCTATGGCGTTGCTGCAACACTTATTGGTCGCCTTGTGCCGGCTGTGCGTCAGCTAATATCTATTCCTGCAGGTCTGGCAAAGATGAACATTGCAAAATTTGCACTATATACTGCAATTGGTGCGGGGGTGTGGAATGGAGTGCTTGCGACATTGGGCTACTACCTTGAGTCTGTAGTGCCAGAGGATATGCTTATTGCAACAGTTACTAAATATAGCCACGAGATAGGTTATTGTATTATAGCTGTGGTAGTTTTATCGCTTGCATTTATCATATATAAGGGAGTTAAGAGAGTTTAATCAATATAAATTATTACCTTTGCAAAAAATTTTACAACTATGAATATCGACAACTACATTTCAGAATTACTATTTTCAGTTGCTCAGTCCCTTTATGGCTCTGATGTTACCTTGCAGCATATCCAGATTCAGAAGACTCGTAAGGAGTTTGAGGGTGACTTTACACTCGTTACATTTCCACTTGTAAAGCTCGCACGCAAGTCTCCCGAGGCTACTGCAAACGAAATAGGTGAGAAGCTACTTGAAACTTGCAATCAGATTGGTGGTTACAATGTAATTAAGGGCTTTTTGAATATCTCGCTCAAGGCGGAGTTCTGGAAGGGTTGCTTTGATAATATTGTCGCAACTGAGAATTATGGTCAGGCAGAGTCTACTGGCAAGACCATTATGGTAGAGTATTCATCTCCAAATACAAATAAACCACTACACTTGGGTCACATTCGTAACAATTTGCTTGGTTATTCAGTTTCTCAGATTCTTGCAGCAAGCGGACACAAGGTTATCAAGGCAAACCTTGTAAATGACCGTGGTATTCATATCTGTAAATCTATGGTTGCATGGCAGCGTTATGGTAATGGCGCTACACCTGAGAGCACTGGTATTAAGGGTGACCACCTTGTAGGTGATTACTACGTAGAGTTTGACAAGCACTACAAGGCTGAGATTGCTGAGCTTGTGGCGGGTGGAATGTCTGAAGATGAGGCGAAGAAGTCTGCGCAGATTCTTCTTGAGGCGCAGGATATGCTCCGTAAATGGGAGGCAAAGGACGAAGATGTTCGTGCACTTTGGGAGATGATGAACGGCTGGGTATACGATGGCTTCGATGTAACATACAAGACTCTTGGCGTTGATTTTGATAAGGTCTACTATGAGAGCCAAACATATCTTCTCGGTAAGAGTATCGTTGCTGAGGGACTTGAGAAGGGTATCTTCTTCCGCAAGGAGGATGGCTCTGTGTGGATTGACCTTACAGCTGACGGCCTTGATCAGAAACTCCTTCTCCGTGGTGATGGAACATCTGTCTATATGACTCAGGATCTTGGTACTGCTCTTCAGCGTTTTGAACAGAATAATCTTGACGGTATTACATACGTTGTTGGTAATGAGCAGAACTATCACTTCCAGGTACTTAAGCTAGTTCTTAAGAAACTTGGCTATGAGTGGAGTGATGATATCTACCACCTCTCTTATGGTATGGTAGAGCTTCCAGAGGGTAAGATGAAGTCTCGTGAGGGTACTGTCGTTGATGCAGATGACCTTGTAGAGAAGATGGTTGCTACAGCTCGTGAGATGTCGGCAGAGCTTGGCAAACTTGATGGCTGCACAGATGAGGAGGCAGATAAAATTTGTAGCATGATTGGTCTTGGAGCACTCAAGTACTTCATTCTTAAGGTAGATCCTAAGAAGACTATGCTCTTTGATCCACGCGAGAGTATTGATTTTAATGGAAATACTGGTCCATTTATTCAGTACACTCATGCACGAATCTGCTCTGTACTTCGCAAGGCAGAGGAGCAGGGTGTTGTCTACTCTGAGAATATAGCAAATCCGACACTCCTACCTGAGGAGATTGAGATTATCAAGACTCTGTGTGACTATCCACAGACCGTTAAGGCAGCGGCTGAGGCGTTTGCTCCGTCAATGATTGCAGCATATACATACGAACTCTGTAAGCTCTTTAACGGATACTATCACGACCATTCAATTCTTCGTGAGCAGTGTGAGACTACAAAGCGCATGCGCCTGCAACTGGCAGCGCAGGTGGCTCGCATTATCCGTACAGCTATGTTGTTACTCGGCATTGAGGTGCCACAAAGAATGTAATTTATGGCAGGCTCTAATTTTGTAGATTACGTAAAGATATTTGCTCGCTCAGGTCACGGAGGAGCAGGCTCGGCGCACTTCCGTCGTGAGAAGTTTGTTGCCTTTGGCGGCCCAGATGGCGGCGACGGCGGTAAGGGTGGTAGTATTATCCTTAAGGGTGAGCGTCAGTATTGGACACTTATCCACCTGAAGTATCAGCGTCACCAGTTTGCAGAGGATGGTCAGTGTGGTTCAGGTGCACGTTCAAGCGGTAAGGATGCAAAGGATATTGTAATTCCAGTGCCACTCGGTACTGTTGCTCGTCGTGTAGTTGAGACTGAGGATGGAGAGATAGAGTATCAGTATGTTGGCGAGGTAACTGAGGACGGTGAGGAGCTCGTTCTTCTGAAGGGTGGCCGCGGAGGTCTTGGTAACTGGCACTTTAAGACACCGACAAATCAGGCTCCACGCTATGCTCAGCCTGGTGAGGAGGGTGATGAGGGCGCGTTTATCCTTGAGTTAAAGGTGCTTGCCGATGTCGGTCTTGTAGGTTTCCCAAATGCGGGTAAGAGTACGCTGCTCTCTGTAGTTTCTGCCGCTAAGCCAAAGATTGCCGACTATGCATTTACAACCCTTGAGCCAAACCTTGGTATTGTGGAGGTTCGTAATGGCCACTCGTTTGTTATGGCAGATATTCCAGGAATTATTGAGGGTGCTCATGAAGGCAAGGGTATTGGAACTCGATTCCTTAGACATATAGAACGAAATTCGGTGCTACTATTTATGGTTGCTGCCGATAGCGATAATATTGCCGAGGCATACGAGGTGCTTCTTGGAGAGCTTACGCAGTATAACCCAGAACTACTGGATAAGCAGCGCATCCTTGCAGTAACAAAGTGCGATATGCTCGATGATGAACTTATAGAGCAGATGAAGGCAGAACTTCCAGAGGGTATTGAGACTATCTTTATATCGTCTGTCTCAGGTCTTGGTATCCAACAACTTAAAGATAAGCTCTGGCAGATACTTCAGTAATCTAAGGTCGGTAACTCCGACCTTAACTACTGTTACTATTGACTATGAAAAGATTACTTGCAATACTACTAACCATCTTTGTATCAACTACCGCGTTTGCAAAGATTGAACACACAATTATTATTGACGAGGGAACATTTAAGCCAGTTCAAAAAGACAATCTTACTGGCCTAAATATTGACCCGATTAGTAAGGATAGCTCTCGCAACCCATGTGCTCGTGTGAAAATTCAGTTTCACAAGATGACTTTAGAGCAGATGGAGCAGTTGGAGCCGGTTTTCCCGTCAGGAATCATTGACTGCCCAAAGTTTAAGGTGACAGAAAATGCTGTGCTTATCCTTGAGTTTACTGCAAGACCTAATGTTAAATTCTACCTTAAACATCCTACTTTTGGTACATCTAATGAGGTGGAGTTTAGTTTTGAGGGAGATAAGGAGTATCAACTTGAAGCTACACTAAATCAACTATATAGTATTGTAGTACGTAGTAATGAAGTGGGTGCTGATGTATATATTGATGATGTATATAAGGGCAAAACGGATAACTCAAAGGAACTTATCGTCGAGGAAGTTACTAATGGTGATCATAAGTTAAAACTTACTTTAGACAAAAGGTCAAGTGAGATGGATATTACTGTTAACCCTCACAATATTTCATTCTCTCTTGATGTGGCTGAGGCAAAGACGGAGTATGTAGTCTTTAATGTTACTCCGGCTAATGCAAATGCGTCAGTGACTATTGACGGGCATACGCACAAAGTTGTAAATGGGCATTTTATGACACTCTTAGAGGTGGGAACCTATGAATTTACGGTTTCGGCTCCTGACTATCATAGTGATACAGGTACTATTGTAGTAAAGGAAGGAACTAAGGCTATAAGAACTATCCATCTTAAGAATGACGCAACGACGGTGACAATTACCGCGCCAAATGATGCAGAAATTTGGATAAACAATGAGAAAAAGAGTATTGGAACCTGGACTGGTGCACTTCAGTATGGATACTATATCTTTGAGGCTCGTAAAGAGGGCCACCGTCCAGAAAAAAGACAAGAGCATATCTATGAAAAGAGGTCAGAGCAGACATTTACACTTGAGGCACCTAAGCCAATGTTGGGTTCTCTGATGATTGAGGGTTCACAAACCTCTGCAAAGGTTACTCTTGATGGCAAAGAGGTAGGAACTCTGCCTCTTAAGCTCAAAGATATTCTTGTAGGTGAGCATACTGTTGTGGTTTCTATGTATGGATATATTACCCAGACTAAAAAAGTTACTATTAACGAGGGAAAGACCGAAAAGATTACTGTTGAACTTGATATAGACCCCTCTCACAAATCACACAGACATGGACACAATCATCATGCAATGTTGCAAAATGAGTTGCTAAAGAAGGTTAAGGCATTCTATCAGCATGGCATTAACCTCGCTTACTCAATGCACTCTATTTCGGGAGCTATGGTAAATCACGTTGGTGTTAGCTATATTGGAGGTGTTAGAGCGACCAAGACTATATTTGTCGGCTTAGGTGTAGGTGCAGAGTTTAATTTTGACAAGGTTGATAATAGCGCGATGCTTAAACAAGGTGCAGGGAAACCTCTGTCTGCGGGAACCATTAGCATACCTCTTTATCTACACGCACGCGCGTATATGGGTGACCATAGTCGAACTTTTGTTGCATTATCTGTCGGAGGAAAACTATTTGGCTCAGATAGTATCTATCATGAGGGCGTAGACTATAAGTACCATACTAATGGTCTATTTGCAGATTTGAATTTCGGTGTAAATTTTGGAAAGTTCTATATCAGTGCTGGCGCAACAACTCAGTCACTGCCTTGTATAGATGCATATTCAAATACTCAGTTAGATATTAAGTCTAAGATGGGTATCGGCGCTAAAATATCTGCTGGATTTAACTTCTAAACCGCTGTAATTATGAAACTTATATATAATGTCTTTATATTTTTTGTAGCAGCTCTTTTCTCTGTTAGCTGTTCGCAAACAATTGTTTTTGAGGACCCTACAAAGCCCGACTATGTAACCTATAAGGATATTTCTGCAGCAGGAACAGCTAACTGTTATATTGTTACCGCAGATGGAAACTATAAGTTTAAGGCTGTTAAGGGTAATTCAAATCAGAGTATCAGCGGAGTTAAGCGTGCGGATGTCATTTGGGAGAGCTTCGGCACAAGTGTTGCGCCTGATGCAGGGGATGTGGTCTCAACCGTGCTGTATAAGGATGGATATGTCTACTTCTCTGTTTATAAACCATTTGAGAGTGGTAATGCCTTAATCGCTGTGCGAAATTCAAGCGGTGCAATTCTCTGGTCATGGCATATCTGGTGTTCAGCGGATGGTGTTCATGATGAGGTTTATGCCAATAAAGCTGGTGTAATGATGGATCGCAACCTTGGTGCAACTTCTGCAATGCCAGGTAATGTGGGAACATTCGGTCTATTGTATCAGTGGGGTAGAAAAGACCCATTTTTGGGTAGTTGCTCACTCTCAACGCCAACTATAGCAGCTTCAACAGGGGAGTGGAGTAGTGTTTCAACTCCACAGAGTGTAGATTATGCAACCGAACATCCAATGACATTTATTAGCAATAACTTTGAGTGGTGTGCGGGTGATGGTGCTAACCATACTAACTATTCCAAGCGTTGGAAGGAGGGTGAGAAGAGTATATACGACCCATGTCCGGTGGGTTATCGTGTCCCTGATGGTGGCTTGGTTGGTTTGTGGTCAAAGGCAAATACAACCTCGCTTTGGAATAGTAGTTTCAAGGGGCTTGATTGGACTCTGTCTGACGGAACTACAGCATGGTATCCAGCAGCTGGCTATCGTAGCCATGATGGTGGTAATATCTTCCTTGTTGGAGAGTTTGGGTACTATTGGTCTGCATCTCCATTTGAGAGCATCGATTACTATGCAAGTTATTTGGGTTTCTACTATAGTGGTAACGTTACCCCGGCAAATGTAAACTATCGTGGCAATGCATACTCTGTGCGTTGTGCAAAAGAGATGTAATTAGAGTATTGTGGGTAACAAGAATATAAAAGAGCAATATGTTAGGTAGAGGTCTAGGGGCAATTGCGCTTCTGATATGTTCAAATCTTTTTATGACACTTGCTTGGTATGGGCAGGTGATGTTTAAGAGCCGATTTGAGAGAATTGGTATTATGGCCGTGATTGGCATTAGCTGGTTAGTAGCACTATTTGAGTACTGCTTTATGGTGCCTGCAAATCGCCTTGGTAGCGCTGAATATGGAGGCCCATTCTCAATTTGGGAACTTAAGGTTATTCAGGAGGTTGTCTCGCTTACTGTCTTTACGGTAATAGTGTTGCTGGTAATGAAGAACGAGGCACTACGTTGGAATCATCTTGTAGGTTTTATCTGCCTTGTAGCTGCAGTTTTCTTTATATTTAAGAAGTAATGCGATATACTCTAATCACCGGTGGAAGTTCTGGTATCGGAGAACAGTTTGCGCGTCAGAGTGCTGCAAATGGTGAGAATCTGATTCTTGTTAGTAATCAGCTCTCAGCTTTGCGCTCTGTCTCTGAGGATATTATTCAGCAGTATGGTGTTGATGTAAAGTTTATGGAGATGGACCTATCAGCAGCTGATGCAGCGGAGCGTATATACGCTTTTGCAAAGGAGTTGGGAGAGGTTGATACCCTAATCTCAAATGCAGGTGTGTTACACTTTGGTAAATTTCTCAATACATCAGAGTCTTATTTAGACTTTATTACGGCTCTCCACTTTACGACCCCAATGAAGCTGTGCAGACTATTTGCAAGAGATATGGTGGATCGCAAACAGGGTAGAATACTTATTGTCAGCTCTATGACAGCGTGGACACCATATCCGACAATGTCGCTTTATGGCTCAACAAAGGTCGCACTCAAGAGTTTTGCTCAGTCGCTTTGGTATGAACTCAGAGAGCATAATGTAACCGTTACAACACTCTTCCCAGGTGCAGTAGATACTCCGCTCTATGATTTAAGTGATCGTCATCGTAAGTGGTTACGTGCCTTCGGAGTTATGACTACACCTCAAAGTATTGCTCAAAAGGGACTAAAGGCTATGCGCCGTGGTCGCAGAACCCTCATCCCAGGTCTTTTTACAAAGATTGCTGTCACTGCATGCCGAATACTTCCAGCAGTGGTTATTCTGCTGGTAATGAAGATTCCTGCAGTGCGTAGGCTGCTCTCTAAGCTATAATTTAGCCTTAAAAACCTTCAGCGGACTTGTAATATATCCCTTAATTGAGTACCAGATATTTCCCCAATAGCTGTCTGGTACTACTTCGTCGTAGCACCACTTACGAGATATTCTATTACGAGTTTTGAGTACAAAAGCGCGTATAAAGTTCATCTGGCTGTGCTTTTGTTCATCTTCAAAGCTCAGTATATCCTCTAACACTCTTGAGGCAAGTGCTTCATATCGTTCTGAAAAATGTAGTGGGAGAGTAATACCTAAAATTTGCTCTGCAATAGTTGTAAGAATGGAGGCAAAGCGTGTCAGACCACAATTCTCGAGATGTGATAGAATGGTATTGATGTCTATGCGATCTCTGTAGTAGTTGAGCATTATGCCCCAGTCGCAGATATCTCTTAGCTTGATGCATTCTCTTGCATAGTGCCAGCTGGCGTGGCGAGCAAAGAATAGTGTTGCAAATTCTGCTGACGGAATTAATGCACCTGCAACTGTGGGGTGGTTGTCGTAGTTATCTACTAACGACAAGAGCGCTTGCTGCACATATTCACCAGTTCTATTTACGTTAGGATTGACAAAGTATAGATGATTTTCAACATTTATACCATCTACAGTAAACTCTGAATGGACAAAGAAGTCAAGACGAAGGTCAATTCCAGCCTTTCTTACCGCCTCATTGCCCTTATCGTAGTCACCCATTAGATAGATATCTATATCACCAGACTGACGATGCGTAGGTTCCGGGTACATAGATGCAATGGATAAACCCTTGAGAATCATGGTATTAATGCCTCTCTTGGCAAAGAACGTAGTTAGTTTTTTTGCCGATGATAGCTGCTTGGCATAGATGTTCTCAATGTGGCTGACATTATATGCCCACTGAACTTTAATGTCTAGCTCAGGTTGATACTCTTCGTCTAACTTGCGGATGCCATCGTAAGCAAAGGCAAGCACTCCCTGCTCAAGTGCGGCATTGTATACATCTTGCCACTTGTTATTGCTCATGCGGTCAAAGAGTGTGCGTGAGTAATCACCTCCGATAAGCGCAAGGCGAAGCAGCGCAAAGAGTCGCTGTCTGGTTATAGAACTTATTGTTGCCATTGCTTAAGCTCTCATTTTGATGAACTTTGCAGGATTGCCTGCCCAGATTTCATTATCTCCCACAGACTTTGTTACCACGCTGCCAGCACCGATGATTGCACTACGTCCAATTTTTACCTCGCCAGTAATAATTGTTCCACTGCCAATAAAAGCGTGCTCGCCAATGGTTATATGACCCTCAATGAAGTGTATATCCTCGCGGTCTGGGTTTGAGGTGTCAAGGCGATGCGTTAGTAGTCGCACGCCAGAGGTGATATGTGCATCATTGTGGATTGTGATATTACCAGGATGCATAGAATCAAACTGCACATCGCGGGCAATAAAGTATTTGCTGCCCGTGAGTTTTACGCCCGCTGCACGGATAAACAGCGTGCGCCAAGTACGTGGCATTGGTATGCGCGCAAGTGCAAAGAAGATTACAGCGCGGATATGTGAAAGGTCCAGATTTATTCCTTGTTGCTTGAGTGACATAGTAGTGTGTTGTAAAGTTTAATAATCTTTGGATATAGAGCTTGCTCGGTAAACTTCTCATTAGCTACCTCACGACATCTATTACTCATAATTTTGTACTGCTCCTCGTTTATGGACTCCATTGCTTCAACAGCAGAGATAAGCTCCTCTACAGACTTTGATGTGAATAGATAGCCTGTCTCTCCTTGCTCCACAATCTCAGCAATGCCACCTATGCGTGCGCCAATAGTTGGTATGCCGGCACTTTGTGCCTCAATAATGGTCATTGGGTTATTTTCATAACACTCTGAAGGTACAACGATTGCTTTACAATTTTTAATTGTCTGTCGTAATTGCTCTCCACGTTGATAACCGCAAAACTCTATGTTGTTTGTGGTAACCATTGCGATGAGACTCTCTTTAATATTGCCCTCGCCGACAATTTTTAGCTGAAGGTGTGGTAGAGCGGTAAATGCCTTAATCAGTGTTTGAAGCCCCTTCTCTTCGCTTAAGCGACCGAAGTACAGATAGTAGTTGCCCATTGTTGTGCTGATATGGCTCTGCTCAAGTGGGGCAATAGCATTATGGGCGACAATGCACTGTTTATCTTTTAGCTCCGGTAGGGCTTTGAGGTGCTGCTGATAGCTAAAATTGCTAACGAAGATATATCCATCTATCAAATCTGTTGCACGAATGATCCACTTGCGGAAATATGCTTCGGCACTCATCAGTGCGCTACGTGCGATTTGACCCTGAGAACAGCGATTCTTTAGGCAGTTAAGATAATTTCCATTCAGACACTCTTCGCACACTGCGCCATCTCCACGGCGGAAGGTATAATTAGGGCAGACCATTCGGTAGTCGTGAGCGGTGTGGACAATAGGTATATTATGTCTTTTAAGTACCCCAAGAATTGATGATGAAAGACCACCCCAAAGTAGGTGAATATGTGCTATATCTGGTTTTTCAGCCTCTACTAACTTCTCAAGAGCCCTCTTAGCACTGCCGTTATAAATATATCGCAAAGCTCCAAGAATTGGGTTGATGGTCATATTTGACTCAACAAAGTATTCGTTACTGCCGTAGCTATTATTACGAGAGTCCTTGCAACTGAAAAAGATGACATTATGACCTGCACGCGTAAGCATCTGGGCCATATTGAAATATACGGCCTCTGAACCACCTCTGAGGTAGTGGAAGTTATTGATTAGAAGTACTTTCATCTTTTTTTTGGTCGGGTCTATAATCATCTACGCTCTTTGCAAAGTCAAGTCCGAAGCTATTGATTGCAGATGGGCGTGGTTTTGGCCTATATTTGTATAGTGCAAGCACAAGAATTGTCATTGCAACAACACATCTTTCATTTGCAAGGGCATTTGATGTTGCCTGAATAAGTATATAGCTGACAATTATAAGTGCTGTTTTATAGCGCTTAATGTCGGCTGTGAGGTTGTAGTGGTTATTGATCTGCTTGAATAGGTAGTAGAAAAACCATATAAATAGCGCTATACCGACATATCCAAACTGAGCAAGGATAGGATAGTAGGTATCAGCAGCAAAACTCATCTCTGCACCCTCGTTTAGACCCCAGATATTTTCAAGATTATACTTTGAGTATATTGGCGAGTACCATATCATTGATGCAGGGTTTGCGTATGTAGCAAATCCACTACCAAAAGGGACGTAGTCTGCCATAATCTCCCACATCTTGATGTAGAGCATTGGACGGGCATTGTACTGGTAGTCTTGGACAAAGTAGAATATAAATTCATCTTTGACAACAAAAAACATTACAGCTATTGCCACTGCACCCATTGTCAAATACTTCAAGTTAATCTTTATAGGCTTACTAACAAAGAAGATAATCAAAATAGCTGCTACAAAGGTTGCTCCGAACTTAGATGTTGGGCTGAGAAGACCTGCACTCATGATAAGAATTGTGGTTATCTTTGAGGCGGTGGAATCTCTGTTACAGCATAGATAGTACAGTGTTCCGATTAGTATTGCAACAGCTGATAGAGCCTCTCCTGTAAGCATGACGCCATATGTCACAACTTCGCGGTCATCGGGATGTTGGAAATATATGGCAATAAGCAGAAATAGGCTAATCCAGCAGATGCCTTGGAGTAGATCAAAATGCAATCTTTCCAGTCGAGGCTTTATGCACATAAGACCAAAGAATACCAGATATGGTTTGGACTGCATAATAAAGTCATTGACAATAGCTATCTGTTCATTTGACTCTATGACAAGTGAGTATATAAGGTAGAAAAACGATATTGCTAACCAAATTATAAATGGTTTATTGAATGGTATCTGACGGGTTAGTATCTTATAACCAGCATAAAGAGCGATAATCAATGTGAGCGTCTCATCTATATATGTGAAGACACGCAGCTCGTAGAATAGTACTCCGAACAGCATGTACATCAGCGTGAATATAGTGAATAGAGTTCCGTTCATTAGTTGTTATGCTTAGTTTGTATCTTATATCTGTATAATACGTGTAACATTATGCAATATATAATCTGCGAAATCAAGATAGCAATAAACGCCATCAATGCTCCGTAGCTATTTCCAAACTTTAGTAGAAGCGGCAGTGCTATAAGTATAGAACCGTAGTTCCTAACAATATATCCCAGTAGAGTAATCCAGTTATAACCTCTAGAAATAAACTCCTGTACGTAGATGTCGCTCAAACTCTCAAATATGCTTGAAATGGCAGTGATGATAATAACATGAGCAAGACCTACGAATGAATCTCCATATATCTGCTCAATTATTGGTGAGAAGAGTGCAACACCAAGAGCCGGAAGCATTGTCGCAAAAAGATTTATCTTAATCATTGTAGAGAAAGTCTGTTTGTGACGAGCATTGTCATTTAGAGAACTTGATAGGTGCGACAGAATTACATTCCTCAGTACGTTTGGTATAAAAATGATAAACTGGTGACACTGGTTTGTGGCTGTGTATAGCCCCAACTCATCATATCCAGCAAGGGTTGTAACCATCATGACTCTTATCCAGCTAGCACTTGCGTAGACGCTCTCCTGCATTGCTATTGGCAATGAAAATCTAAATAGGTTGCCAATTGTAGTTGCCGAGCTTGTAGAGGAGTTATAGTTATCTCTCTTAGGAATAGTTTTTAGGTGCTTGTATATGGCAATTTGGTTGAGAATACACTGTATAAATGTCGATATAAATAGTGCTGATACTGCGCCGGCAAGTTTGAAGTAGAATGTCAGCGCTACGCCTAGGAATAGGGTGGCAATACCGGCTATGGTGTTGTTTATAGCAATGGCTTTGAATAACTTTAGACCTGAAAGCAGACCAAGTTGAGTAGTGTTTATCGCATTAAATATGACAATAAAAGATGTGTATCGCAGAATATGAACCAAATGTGGTTCGTTGGTAATCAACCCCGCACACGAAAAGAGGAGTATCGCCATAATTGAACTTGTGATAAGCGTGATGGCGATAGAGTTGTGGATAATGTTTGATATTGATTTTCTATCGGTAGCCTCGCACTGGGCCATATATCTGTTGGCGGTACTACCGAGACCAAAGGTGGAGAATACGGCGATGTAAAATAGCGTACTTTTTACCATGCCGTACTCGCCAAACGCCTCTACACCTAATAGTCGTGCAATGATAATACCAACAACCATTGCAGCGCACTTACTGACAGCACTGCCAATAATTGCCCACGAAGAGTCATGAGCTATTTGACTATCCTTTATTTTGGAGATAAGAGCGGAAATTATCTTCATTCGTAAGTCTAGTTAGGTGTGGTAATTATCTATCTGTTTGCGTACATCTCGTTATAGTAGTTTTCGTACTCGCCAGAGATTATGTTGTCCATCCAATCCTGATTATCCAGATACCAGGCAACGGTCTTTTCAATACCCTCTTCAAACTGTAGTGATGGCTCCCAGCCAAGCTCCTTTTGCAATTTTGTTGAGTCGATGGCATAGCGTAAATCATGCCCAGCACGGTCCGTTACATAGGTTATAAGTTCTTCGCTCGTACCCTCTGGATTGCCCAATGCTCTGTCTACTGTGCGGATAAGTACGTGAATTAGGTCAATATTCTTCCACTCGTTAAAGCCACCGATGTTGTATGTCTCGTTAATCTTACCATTGTGGAAAATTGTATCTATTGCCCTTGCATGATCTACTACATAGAGCCAGTCGCGTACATTCTCACCCTTACCATATACCGGTAGTGGTTTACGTTGGCGGATGTTGTTAATGAATAACGGAATCAACTTCTCAGGGAACTGGTATGGTCCATAATTATTTGAGCAGTTGGTGACAATGGTCGGCATGCCGTATGTGTCATGGAATGCGCGCACAAAGTGGTCTGATGATGCTTTGGACGCAGAGTATGGTGAGTGTGGATTGTACTTATTTGTCTCGTAGAAGAAATCTGTGCCGTAGGCAAGATGGTGCTCAGACGATGCAGATGTTGAGAATGGAGGCTCTATTCCCTCTGGATGAGTCATCTCAAGTGCGCCATAGACCTCGTCGGTAGAGATGTGGTAGAATCGCTTGCCCTCGTACCTATCTGGTAGTGACTCCCAGTATATACGGGCTGCCTGAAGAAGTGAAAGAGTGCCGATAACATTCGTCTTAGCAAAGGTGAATGGATCCTTGATGCTTCTATCTACATGGCTCTCTGCGGCAAGGTGGATAATTCCATCAACCTCATACTGCTGCATAAGAGAGAGCACTGTGTCAAAGTCGCAAATATCTGCCTTGACAAAGATGTAGTTGGGATAGTTCTCAATATCCTTGAGATTTGCCAAATTGCCTGCGTATGTCAGCTTATCAAGGTTGATAATTCTGTAATCAGGATATTTGTTTACAAATAGGCGAACTACGTGGCTCCCAATAAAGCCTGCACCGCCGGTTATAATAATGCTTTTCATGTTATCTCTTTAGTCGTGTTAAACAGTGTAGCATAGACTCTCTCCAGTGAGGAATGTCTACGCCAAATGTGCGCTTCACCTTACTCTTGTCTAGCACAGAGTAAGCAGGTCTGCGGACCTTTGAGGGAAATTCAGATGAGTGGCATGGATTAATTTGACACTGTGTATTTCCTGCAGCTACTGCAATCTCACGCGCAAAGTCATACCAGCTACATACTCCCTCGTTTGAGAAGTGATATACACCCTCATTGCCCTCATAAATTCCATACTCGATAATCGAGAATATCAGTACTGCAAGGTCAGCAGCATATGTTGGTGTTCCAACCTGGTCAAAAACTACATTTAGCTCACTACGCTCAGCAGTTAGGCGAAGCATAGTCTTGAGGAAATTGTTGCCAAACTCTGAATATAACCAAGCGGTGCGGAAAATCAGAGCCTTGCATCCAATCTGAGCAATAGCCTGCTCACCATGTAGCTTTGTCCTTCCATATGCTCCGAGCGGATTTACCTCCATATCCTCTGTACGAGGGGTGTTGCCATCTGTGCCAAAAACATAATCTGTAGAGATATGGAAAAGGGTGGTGTTGTTGTTTTTTGCAGCCTCAGCAAGGTTTGCCACTGCAGTAGCGTTTATAAGCTCAGCTGTCTGCTCATCATCCTCAGCTCTATCAACGTTTGTATATGCTGCACAGTTGATTATAACAGAGATATTGTTTTTTGTAACAAAATCTTCCACTGCACTCTTATCGGTTATATCCAACTCGGCTATGTCTGTAAAAATATAATTATTTGGAGATAGTGAACCAACACGCTGCATTTCTCTGCCAAGCTGTCCATTTGCTCCTGTAACTAAAACATTCATACTAATAGAGATTTACGTTGTAATCAAATAGATATTCAGCCTCTGTCAGAGAATTATGGTGTTTGTCTTTCTCCGAAAGAAGAATATCCTGCTCTGGAATACCCCAATCTATGCCGATTGTAGGGTCATTCCACGCAATGGCACCCTCTGACTGTGGCGCATAGAGGTTGTCGCACTTGTACTGGAAAATAGCAGTTTGGCTCTTTACAATAAAACCATGAGCAAAGCCTCGAGGAATAAAGAGCTGGCGGTGGTTCTCGGCTGTAAGCTCTGCGGCGACATACTTGCCGAATGTTGGCGAGCCACGACGAATATCCACGGCAACATCAACAACTGCACCCTCAACTACTCGTACAAGTTTTGACTGTGCATATGGTGGCTTCTGAAAGTGTAGTCCACGAAGTACTCCGTAGCTCGACTTGCTCTGATTGTCCTGTACAAAGTTGGTCTTAATGCCTGTCTTTGCCTCAAACTCGGCAGCATTAAAGCTCTCATAGAAGTAACCACGAGCATCGCCAAAAATCTTTGGCTCAATAATTACTACCCCCTCAATATCTGTCTTTATAACCTCCATCTACTTGTTCTTTACAAGGTTAATCATATACTGTCCATATGCGTTACGCTTCATAGGCTCGGCAAGACGGAGTAGGTCCTCATCTGTAATCCAACCCTTGCGCCAAGCAATCTCCTCAAGGCAGGCAATCTGTACCCCCTGACGGCTCTCAATAACCTCTACAAAGCGAGACGCGTCAAATAGGCTCTCCTGAGTGCCGGTGTCAAGCCAGGCAAAACCACGACCGAAGACCTGTAGCTTTAACTCGCCATCCTCGCGGAAACGGTCGTTTACAGAGGTGATTTCATACTCGCCGCGAGCAGAAGGCTTGATGCTCTTAGCTACCTCAACAACCTTGTTGGGGTAGAAGTATAGACCTACAACGGCGTAGTTGCTCTTTGGGTGAGCGGGCTTCTCCTCAATGCTGATAACATTGCCCTCGCTGTCAATCTCTGCAACACCAAAACGCTCTGGGTCGGGTACCTGATAACCGAAAATTGTAGCTTTGTTCTCCTTCTCGGCGGTCTCAACGGCTTTGCGAAGCATGCCGGTGAATCCCTGACCGTAGGAGATATTATCACCTAAAACAAGGCATGCGCAATCATCGCCTATAAACTGCTCGCCAATAATGAATGCCTGCGCAAGACCGTCCGGAGATGGCTGCTCTGCATACTCGAAGTTTACACCGTAGTCGCTACCATCACCAAGTAGACGGCGAAAACCTGGTAGGTCGTTGGGGGTAGAGATAATAAGAATATCCCTAATGCCGGCAAGCATAAGTACTGAAATTGGATAGTAAATCATCGGTTTGTCGTAAATAGGCAGCAACTGCTTACTTACACCCTTTGTGATAGGGTAGAGGCGTGTTCCACTGCCTCCCGCCAATACAATACCTTTCATTGTTTTAGGTTTTGGTTATCTGTTATCTATTATAAACCTTCAAAGATAATAAAAAAAGCACAATCTACCAAATCGAGATTGTGCTTTAGGGTTTATAGTTGTTAAATATTATTTAACAAAGCGTGCTTTTACATTCTCAGTTGCGCGGCGAAGAAGCTCTGCTGGGCAGCAAAGTGTGATTCGTACATAACGCTTGCCCTCTGTTCCGAAGATACCGCCAGGAGTGAGGAATACATCGCACTTCTCCATTACCTCGTCAGAGAAGTCGTAGCAGTCGCCCTCGTAGTCCTCTGGAATCTCTGCCCAGATAAATAGACCTGCCTGATTTGGCTGATAGTGGCAACCAAGCGCATCAAGAAGTGCATTACCCTCCTTCTCACGCTCGCGGTAGATGGCATTAAGCTCTGTAAACCACTCATCGCCAAGAGATAGGGCGGTCTCGGCTGCTGCCTGAACTGGGTAGAACATACCAGAGTCCATGTTGCTCTTGAATGTGAGGATTGAGTCAATCCACTCCTTCTTACCCATAATAACTCCTACACGCCAGCCCGCCATTGAGTGACCCTTGCTCAGCGAGTTCATCTCCATAGCAACATCCTTTGCGCCAGGAACTGAGAGGATACTCATAGGCTTGTCGGCGTTGCGGATAAAGCTGTATGGGTTGTCGTGGATAATGAGGATGTTGTGCTTTGCACCAAAGGCAACAATCTTCTCGAACAACTCGCGGGTTGGAGTCTTGCCGGTTGGCATGCCTGGGAAGTTGGCAAACATAATCTTCACGCCCTCAAGACCTGCCGCCTCAATAGCCTCAAAGTCAGGCATAAAGTCGTTTGACTTGTTGAGCGAGTATGGGAGCATCACGCCGCCAGTCATACTTACCGCAGCCTTGTATGCCGCATAACCAGGATTTGGTACAAGCACCTTGTCGCCTGGGTTTATAAATGTCTGGCAGATGTGCATAATACCCTCCTTTGAGCCGATAAGAGGGAGAACCTCGGTGTTGTAATCAACCTCTACGCCATACCACTTGGCATACCAGTCTGCAAATGCCTTGCGAAGAATTGGCTCGCCCTTGAATGACATGTACTTGTGAACATCTGGACGCTGTGCCTCCTGGTAGAGACGCTCAATCACTGCCGGAGCAGGTGGAAGGTCGGGACTTCCCATCGCGAGCTTGATAATCTGACGGCCTGTTGCCGCCTCAATCTCTGCAATCTCACGCAGACGACGCGAGAAGTAATATTCGCCCGTTCCGTCCATGCGGTGGGCACGCTGGATATCAACCTTATTCATAGTCTTAGTTGTTTAGTTGCGCAAAGATAACGAAAAAATGGATATCTGAAACAGTCCGCACGAAAAAAACACCCACATTTTACTGCGGGTGCTCTCTATATTTTGAGTCGTTCTATTTACTAAAAGTCGTAACCTACGATGTAATCAGCGTAGTTGCTCCAATATTTTGCGGACTTGTAAGTTTCTACAGATGCGCGAGGAACGTAAATCTTACGGCCAAAGGCGTTGTCGTAGAACATCGACAAATCTCCACTTGGCGGAGTTGTTGGCTTGCAATATACCTCTTTCAGCGAGGTGCAACCAGAGAATGCACGATCTCCAATAAATGTAACGCTATCAGGAATAGAAACACTTGTCAGAGAGGTGCAACCAGAGAATGCAGACGCTCCAATTGAAGTAACGCTATAAGGAATAGTAATGCTTGTTAGCGAGGTGCAACCAGAGAATGCAGAATTTACAATCAAAGTAACGCTATTAGGAATAGTAACACTTGTCAGCGAGGTGCAATTCATAAATGCATCCCATCCAATAGAAGTAACGCTATCGGGAATAGTAACACTTGCTAGCGAGGTGCAATTTCTGAATGCATAATTTCCAATCTCAGTAACGCTATCGCCAATAGTAACACTTGTCAGCGAGGTGCAATAATAGAATGCATAACTTCCAATCGAAGTAACGCTATTGCCGATGACAACCTCAGTAAACTTTGCTTTAT
>CAJGDC010000015.1 GCA_904502005.1 uncultured Alistipes sp. | reverse complement strand
CTTAAAGAGGTTGGATTGGGATATGTTAAGCTCGGACAGAGTTCATCAACACTCTCTGGCGGTGAGAGCCAGCGAGTTAAGCTCGCCTCATTCCTCACTAAGGATAGTGGTAGCAGCGGCATACTATTTATCTTTGACGAGCCTACGACCGGCTTGCACTTCCACGACATTAAACGCCTTCTGAAGGCCTTCAATGCGCTGGTAGACAACGGGCATACCGTAGTTATCGTTGAACATAACATGGATGTAATCAAGTGTGCCGACCATATTATCGACCTCGGGCCCGAAGCTGGCGATAGGGGTGGTGAGATAGTCTTTGAGGGTACACCATCAGAGCTATTATCTTGTAAGGCAAGCTATACAGCCAACTATTTGAAGCAACACATAAAATGATAAAAGAGGATTTTTACACCTATACTCTCCCCAATGGCATCAAGGGAATACACCGCAATATACGTAGTGGTGTCGCTCGTTGCGCCCTTATCATTGGGGCAGGTAGCCGTGATGAGCAACGTGGCGAGTATGGTATAGCCCACTTTGCCGAGCATGGGCTGTTTAAGGGCACAGAGCGCAGAAAGGCATACCAGGTAAATTGCCGTCTTGAGAACCTTGGTGGCGAGCTTAATGCCTTTACAACTAAGGAGGATACCACTGTTCATGCGACAGTTCTGCGCAGCGACTTTGCTAAAGCCGCAGAACTCATCTCTGATGTGGCTTTTCACTCAACATTCCCTGATAAGGAGCTTGACAAAGAGCGTGAAGTCATTGTAGATGAGATAAATACCTACAAAGATTCACCGATGGATATGATATACGACACCTTTGAAGATATGATCTTTGAGGGGTCGGAGTTGGGTCATAACATCCTTGGTCGCAAGGCTGATCTTATGCGTCATAATAGTCAAGCGATGCATCGCTTTGTTGAGCGCACCCACACAACAGATCAGATGGTTTTT
This sequence comes from uncultured Alistipes sp., assembly GCA_904502005.1. Classification (GTDB taxonomy): domain Bacteria; phylum Bacteroidota; class Bacteroidia; order Bacteroidales; family Rikenellaceae; genus Alistipes. Next base: position 38,275 of record CAJGDC010000015.1, on the reverse strand, counting down.
GCATCTATAGGCGCTATTTCACCTGCTCGTATTGAGCAGATTGCTAATAGATATTTTGCCAATGAAAAGGCTACCGTACGCAGCTACGCACGCATTGCTCCCAATGCACACACTCCATTTGAGCGCGAGGTGACTAAACACACCCATCAAGCTCACTGTATTATCGGTAACCGTGCCTATAGTATATCTGAGGACAAACGACTACCTTTATCTCTATTAATCAACATTTTAGGCGGTCCATGCGCAAACTCTCGCCTCAATATTAGTGTACGTGAGCGTAAAGGTTTGTCATACAATATTGAGGCAAACTACACTCCATACTCAGATGCAGGTATGGCGCTAATATACTTCAGCTCTGAGCATTGCAATGCCGACCTCTGTCGCGAAATCATTTACAATGAGCTACATAAGCTCCAATCCGAGCAACTCACTACGCGTCAGCTCTCAATGGCAAAAAGGCAATATATTGCCCAGATGACCATATCTACAGAGGGAAGTGAGGGTTATATGCTCGGCGTAGGTCGTAGCATGCTTGTTCACGGCGAGGTTGATACCCTTGATGAGGCTTTTAAGAAAATTGAAGCCGTTACTGCAGCCCAGATTCTTGAGGTTGCCAACGAAGTATTTACAAATAACTCAACACTTATATACAGATGATGTCACTTGAAGAGTATATCGATAGCCACTCTACCCCTGAGCAGGCTCTGCTCCATGAGCTTGAGCGCGAAACATATTTGCGCGTACTCAATCCGCGCATGATTTCCGGACATATCCAGGGAAAACTACTTGAGATGCTTGTCCGCATGATTAACCCAAAGGCAATCCTTGAGATTGGCACATTTACAGGCTACTCAGCGCTCAGCATGGCTGCAGGTCTATCGGATGATGGAGTAATTGACACCTGCGAAGTAGACGATGAATTAGAGGAGATGATTCAGAGCTTCTTTGACCGCTCAGAGCATGCTCAAAAGCTGAATCTTCACATAGGCTCTGCAATAGACATTGCTCCAAAGTTGGGCAGATGTTACGATATGGTATTTATAGACGGCGACAAGCGTGAATATTCTGCATACTACAACATGTTATTTGACAACAACTTAGTACATAGTGGCAGTTGGATTCTTGCAGATAACATTCTATGGTACGGCAAGGTTGTTGAAGCGGTAGCTAAAGGCGATAAGCAGACCCAAGCAATCATCGACTTTAACAATCTAATCATTGCAGACCCTCGCGTTGAGAATGTCATTCTGCCAATCCGTGACGGTATTAACCTTATCCGCGTAAAGTAGATGGCAATAATTATCAACCTTGACACCATGCTTGCACGTCGCAAGATGACCCTCTCCGAACTATCTGAAAGGGTTGGGGTCTCTATTGTCAACCTATCGAAGATTAAGACCGGCAAGGCTCGTGCTGTGCGATTCTCAACCCTCGATGCAATATGCGAGGTACTTGACTGCCAACCTGGAGATATTATCGAACATCGTAAAGGGATATTGCTGTGAAACGAGCTCTTCTGACATTAATTGCTGCACTATATCTCTGCTCAGCCCTTGCTGACAATAGAGAGATAAGGGTGGCTCTACTTGCAGACCTGCACATAACTCCGCAAAACAACAATGACAAGATGATGCCCGCACTTGTTGACGAGATCAACAACGAGCACTTTGACCTTGTCATTACCGCAGGTGACCTGACTAATCGTGGCTCTTTTGCCGAGCTAAAATGTGCGCATAACCATCTGCGACGCATAAAACACCGCCAAATAACAACTCATGGTAACCATGAAACAACCTGGAGCGAGAGTGGTGGCAGAGATTTCAAGCGGCTGTGGGGACATAACGGGTGCACAACCGCAAAGGTGGGGGAGTACACCTTTGTTGCCTTTCCTGCGGGTCCGTATATCAAGATGGCTGATGGCACAGTTCAAGATAGCGAGCGTCTTGCATGGATAGAATCCGAACTGAGTCGTGGAGACAAGCGTGGTCGAGTGGTAGCCGTATGCCACTACCCGCTAAATGGCGATATAACAAATCGCACAGAGGTCACCTCACTAATGAAGCGATATAACGTAACAGCTTCACTATGTGGACATTACCATAAACCGAGATTGATGAATTTTGACTCATTGCCAGGCATTATCGGGCGCAGTCTAATGTTACCCAAAGGCAAGGAGCATAGCTATGGATACACAGTATTAACCTTCGTTGGGGATTCTATTCATATCTCTGAAAAACTTATCGGCAAACCAGCTGAGCATCGATACTCTATTCATCAATGCAATGATAGCACAATTAACGCTCTTAAGGCTGACCCACTGCCAGAAAAGAACCATTTAGGTGGTTTTAATGCTGAGTGCATTATAACCGATAATGCCGAGATATATACCGCAGCACAAAGAGTCGGCAATATACTTTACTACGGCAATTCCGCAGGTGAAATAAAGGCATACAATGTTGATAGTAAACAAATTATCTGGAGTCGTAAATTCAATGACCCGATATACTCAACCCCAGTAATTACAAATAACGCTATCGTTGTTGCCACACTTAGTCAAGGCATTGTCGCACTAAAGTTAGATAGCGGCAAAACATTGTGGCGAAACAGGGATGGCAACACATTTATCGGCAACGGCACATTCGATAATGGCTATTTATATATAGGTACACTCGGCTCTATGTTCAAAATCGACTGCACAACGGGCAAAACTATATGGAAAAACTCATTTGGCAGTGGTCACCCACAAGCTAAACCAACAGTAGCTGATGGTAAATTGATTTTTGGAGCATGGGATTGCCATCTATACTGCATTGATTGTCAGAGTGGTCGTGAATTATGGCGCTGGAGCAATGGCTCAAAAAATGTCCTCTACTCTCCTGGCCACTCAATTGCAAGAGTTGCGGAGGATAGGGTGATGATAGTTGCACCAGATAGGTACACGACATGCCTAGAGCTCTCAACCGGCAGAGAGATATGGAGGGTCAAGGCTCGCAAAGTTCGCGAAAGTACTGGTTTAAGTAGCGACGGCAATATATTCTACGCCAAGACAATGGATGGCGAGATGATTGCAGTGCCTATGAATACAGATATCTACACAGAGCTTTGGTGCACAGATGTTGGCTGGGGTTATGATCACAGCTTTTGCCCACTGCTATGTCACAACGGCGTGATATACATGGCCAATCGTCGCGGCAAAGTTGCTGCCGTAAGTGAGGATGGTGAGCTACTTGCTGTAGGTAAATTTGCTAATTCTGCAGCTAACGACCTACGCATAGATACAAGTGGCAATATGTGGATTAGTTTTATTGAGGGTATAGTTTGGCGATTAGATACCTTAAATAACTCTCGTCAACAAAATGTGAATAAAAAAAGAGAGTAACTGTACAACAAAGGGTAAAAATAACTATTTTTGTGGCATAAATTTTTGGTTAGTATGGAAACACAAGCAAAAGAGTATGTTGAGAGTTTCATGGCACAAATCATCGCCAGAAACCCAAATGAGCCGGAGTTTCATCAGGCTGTGCGAGAGGTTGCTGAGTCACTTGCACCCTATATTGTCGCAGACCCAGCATTGCAGCAGCTCAAGATTTTGGAGCGTATTGCTGAGCCTGAGCGTGTGATTATCTTCCGCGTGCCGTGGCTTAACGATCGTGGCGAGATTGAGATTAACCGAGGCTTCCGCGTGCAGATGAATAGCGCACTTGGTCCATACAAGGGCGGTATACGCTTCCATGCTTCTGTAAATCTGAGCATTATGAAGTTCCTCGCCTTTGAGCAGACATTCAAAAATAGTCTAACAACACTCCCTATGGGTGGCGGCAAGGGTGGCTCTGACTTCAACCCTAAGGGTCGCTCAGACAATGAGGTTATGCGCTTCTGCCAGTCATTTATGACAGAGCTATATCGCCATATTGGTCACAATACAGATGTCCCTGCAGGTGATATTGGCGTAGGTGGCCGAGAGATTGGATATATGTTTGGTCAGTACAAACGTCTACGCGATGAGTTTACCGGCACATTTACCGGTAAGGGTCTTGGTTGGGGCGGTTCGCTCCTCCGTCCAGAGGCTACAGGTTATGGACTTTGCTACTTCACTCAGCAGATGCTCGCAACACGCGGTGAGAGCTTTGAGGGTAAGACTGTTTGCGTTTCTGGCTCCGGAAATGTTGCTCAGCATGCAGCGGAGAAGGCTATGCGTTTAGGCGCTAAGGTTGTAACTCTCTCTGACTCATCTGGTTATATTTACGACCCAGAGGGATTTACAGAGGAGAAGATTCAGTATGTAAAGTTACTAAAGAATGTCTATCGTGGCCGAATCAAGGAGTATGTAGACAAGTATCCACAGGCTCAGTATTTTGCAAGTGAGCGTCCATGGGGTATCAAGTGCGACATAGCTCTACCATGCGCTACTCAAAATGAGCTTAATGGAGAGCAAGCACAAACACTTGTAGACAACGGTTGTTTCTGCGTTGCTGAGGGTGCGAATATGCCATCTACACCTGAGGCTATTGAGGTGTTCCTCAACAATAAACTCCTCTACGCCCCTGGCAAGGCATCAAATGCTGGTGGCGTGGCAACCTCAGGCCTTGAGATGTCACAAAACTCTATGCGTATTAAGTGGACTGCCGAAGAGGTGGATGAGAAGCTGCACTCAATAATGCAGAACATCCACGAGGTATGTACAAAGTACGGTAAAGAGGAGGATGGATATATCAACTACGTCAAGGGCGCAAATATCGGCGGCTTTATGAAGGTTGCCGAGGCAATGATGGCTCAGGGCTGCGTATAATCGTCAAAATTAAAAACAAATATCACCTCTCGCATAATAGCAAGAGGTGATTTTTTTTGTATATTTGCGTAGAGAAAATATGTGGACTATGAAAAAGAGCTATTTGTTACTATCCGCCGTAGCAATGCTATGTATCACTTGTAGCAATATACCTGAAGGTGAAGCGCAAAAAAATCTTTCCGGCACATTGCCCACAGTCGGTAAAACACTTCCTCTATGGAGCGAGGGAAATTTAGACATCCACTTTATCAACACAGCTCGTGGTGAATGTTGTTTTTACATCCTTCCTGATGGCACAACGCTTCTGGTAGATGCTGGCGAGATTGCAAGTAGCGACAAGGCGATTCCTCAACGACCAAACGCCCTTACTCGCCCTTGCACAACTTATGCCAACTACATTAAGCACTTCTTGCCCACTGGTAAGCGCGCAATTGACTACTGCGCACCTTCACACCTACATATTGACCACATTGGCGGTGAAGATATGGTAACCGAGAGCGCAGAGGCAGGCTATCGCAAGGCGGGACTATTGGCTCTGTACGACCGTGTGCCGTACAATCACATACTTGACCGAGCATATCCAACATACACCGAAGATGATAGTACACCAGCGATTGAGGGTCAGCTTGCTACAGATTGGGCAACTTTTGTCACTTGGGGTGTTCGTGAAGGCAAATTCACAGCTGAGAGGTTTACACCTGGCACGGAGCAGATAGTTCTAAAAAACAATGCCGCAAAGTACGACAACTTCTCAATTTTCAATATATGCGCTAATGGATTTGTATGGGGCAAGGATAGCTCCGGCAATGAAACACTATTAGGCTCAAAACCAAAGGGTAGTGGAAACCCTTGCTCATGTGGCTTTCATATAACTTATGGAAAATTTGACTATATAGCCTGTGGAGATTTGACAAGTTCACCACAAAACCTCATGGCGCTCTATTTTAGCGATTTTATTGGCAACGGCAATCTTGAGGCGTTCAAGTGTAACCACCACTTAGCCTCAAACTCGTGGGGTTCTAAGATGCTTAGCACAAATTTTGACCCACAAGTAGCTATCGGACACTGCTTTGCCTCAACAAAACCACACCCAGAAAAATTAGCAGAGATTTTACCAACGGTAAAAGATTTCTTTGCCACAAATATACACCATCAGACTCTCAATGACAACAGGGAGTTGATTGATAAAATTGGTGGATATGACGGCCACATAGTTCTTCGAGTTGCACCTGGCGGAGATAACTTTATGGTCTATCTGCTTGATGATACCAATTTCAACTACGACGTAAAGTCCATCCACGGACCATATGAGAGTAAGTAGCCATTTGCTTTTGGCTATTAGCACAACATCCGCATTTCTGCGGATGTTTTTTATTTACTACTTGCATGACACTGAATTCTTGCACCATTTTATTGTCAAAACGCGGTAGTAGGCGTGCATTACAAAAGAAACCCCTTTGGGATAGTAGTAAAAACTACAGTCCAAAGGGGTTTACTTTTAGGGATGTGCGGCTAAAGCCCTATTTTCACAACAAAATTATAAGTTGAGCTCTGCCTTAATCGCCTCCATCTTAGCATCAAGAGCTGCCTGAACCTCATCGAACTGATCTACAGATGGCAGGGTAGCCTTAACACCGAAGTAGAACTTAATCTTTGGCTCGGTACCAGAAGGGCGAACAGAGACCTTTGTACCATCAGCAGTTACCCACTGAAGAACGTTACTCTTATCCTCAATGCCCTCAATAGCCGACTTAACGCCAGAGACTGTATCAAGAACCTCAAGGGTCTTATAGTCGTAAACCTGAACTACTGGCGAGCCAAGGATTGTCTTTGGAGGGTTTTCACGGAACTGAATCATCATATTCTGAATCTGCTCTGCACCATCCTTACCCTTACGAACAACATTTACAAGGCTCTCGCGGTAGAAGCCAAACTTAACATAGAGGTCCTGCAACCACTCATAGAGAGTCATACCCTTTGTATCGCGGCACCAAGCAGCTGCCTCTGCAGCGAGTGAGCAAGCAGATACACCATCCTTATCACGTACATAAGAGCCGGCAAGATAACCAAATGACTCCTCACCACCACCGATATAGGTGTGCTTACCCTCCTGCTCGCGGATAATCTTTGCGATGTACTTAAATCCAGTGAGGCAGTTGTAACACTTAACACCGTAGTGTGCAGCTACTGCATCTGGCATCATAGAGGTAACGATAGTCTTGACAACATAGTCACCCTCCTTAATAAGGCCAAGCTCTGCCCAACGAGTAAGCTGATAACACATAATAAGGACAAGTGTCTGGTTACCATTAAGAAGAACATAGTCACCCTTACCAGTTCTCAGAGCAACACCAAGGCGGTCTGAGTCTGGATCTGTTGCAAGAACAAGGTCTGCGTTCTCTGCCTGCGCAAGGTCGATAGCCATCTGCATAGTCTTACGCTCCTCAGGGTTTGGAGAGGCAACAGTAGGGAAGTTACCATCAAGAACGCACTGCTCTTTTACAGTAATTACATTCTTAAAACCAAAGTTTGCAAGCGAAGCAGGAACAAGATTTACACCAGCACCGTGAAGTGGAGTGTAGACAATCTTCATATCTGCATTATTTGCCACGCACTCAGGAGAGAGCGAGAGGGCCTTGATAGCAGCAAGATATTTCTGATCAAACTCCTCACCAAGAATAGTGATATTCTCAGGGTTGCCACCGGTAAGCACCTGACTAACCTCTGTAATCTTCTCAACCTCCTTTATAATATTAACATCGTGCGGAGAGGTAACCTGTGAGCCATCAGCCCAGTAAGCCTTATATCCATTATACTCCTTAGGGTTGTGTGAAGCGGTAACCATAACACCACTCTGACAACCAAGCTCACGGATAGCAAAACTGAGCTCCGGAGTAGGACGAAGTGCATCAAAAAGGTATACCTTGAAGTTATTTGCAGCAAAAATATCAGCTACACGCTCGGCAAATGTGCGAGAGTTGTTACGAGAATCGTGAGCGATAGCCACCTTAATCTCCTCACCAGGGAAATTGATTTTCAGATAGTTAGCAAGACCCTGAGTAGCAAAACCCACAGTGTAGTTATTCATACGATTTGTACCTACACCCATAATACCGCGCAAACCACCTGTTCCAAACTCCAAATCCTTATAGAAACTCTCGACCAACTCATTATGGTCGTTCTCCATAAGATGACGCACCTGCGCCTTTGTAGCCTCGTCGTAATCTCCATCAAGCCACGACTGAGCCTTTGACTGTACTAATTGATCTAAATTGCTCATTTTAGAATTTTTTATTATTTAGTTTTAATATAGGTTTTTCTTATACCAAAAGTATTGTTGATACTTAAATTCCCATAATGCAAATATAGTGAAATTTTTTCTATTATTCATTATCAGCGAGTTAAATTTTACATCTATTTTTCGCTCCGTTTTTCTATAAAATAAAAAATCAAATAAACAATAGGGTGTAGGTTTTTTTTAATATAAATTTATTCACAACTTTGCATTGTCAAAACAAGGCTCATGATTAAAGAGCCACTTGAGACACACTTACCCAATATTACAACTGACTGACAATCAACAATATGCACACAACTACAGTCGCATACAAAGACGCCTGGCAAAACTGCCTGAGTCAAATACAGGCACAAACCTCTGCTGAGGAGTTTGCTAAATGGTTTCTTCCCATCGTACCTCTTGAGTTCGATGGTTCAAAGTTGCGTCTGCGTGTACCTAGCAAATCGTTTGTAGACCAGATTGAGGAGCGTTACATCAACGTATTACGTCCTCTTATCGCACAGACTTTTGGTTGTCAAACACGTCTCTGCTATGCAGTGCCAAAGAGCGAACAGCAGACTATCCAGTCAGCAACAAACAGCTCGAGTCAGAGTGTTCCAACTCGTATCAACCCTGCAAATATACAAAATCCTGGCTTAATAATCCCAGGAATTGTTCAAAAAACTACACCGAGGTTTGACCCACAGCTAAACCACAACTACACCTTTGAAACTTTTATCGAGGGTGAGTGCAATCGTCTTGTGCGCTCTGCAAGTATGGCTGTAGCTGTAAACCCAGGTAACAGCACCCCATTCAACCCACTATATATATATGGTGATTCAGGATTGGGTAAGACTCACGTTGCTCAGGCTATCGGTAACGAGATTAGCATGCGTCACCCGGAGTTGCAGGTTCTCTACGTGGCTATGAGTAAGTTCCAGTCTCAGTTCCAGGCAGCGACTATCGAGAAGAATATTCCAAACTTCATCCACTTCTATCAGGGTGTAGATGTACTTATTCTTGACGATATTCAGGAGCTCTCTGGTAAGCCAGGCACACAGAATGCCTTCTTCAACATCTTCAACCATCTGCAGATGTCCGGAAAGCAACTTGTGCTTATATCTGATAAACCACCTGTAGAGTTGAAGGATATTGAGGAGCGACTGCTCACACGTTTTAAGTGGGGTCTATCAGCGCAAATCAACATTCCTGACTACCAGACCAAGATTAAGATTATCAAGGCCAAGGCTACACGTCTCGGTGCTGAGATACCAACCGATGTAATCAACTACCTTGCCGATAATATCTCTGCAAATATTCGCGAGATTGAGGGTGCAATTTCATCACTTGTTGCAAATACCTCGTTTATGGGTAAGAAGATTACAATATCTTTGGCTAAGGAGATTTTGAAGGGATATATCTCACTCTACCAGAAGGAGATAACTATTGACCACATTATCGACACCATCTGCGAGCAGATGAATGTTGACAAGGAGCGCCTACTCTCAGCCGAGAGAACTCGCGAGGTGGCTATTGCTCGCCAAATTGCGATGTATCTCGCCAAACAGCTGACAAAGATTCCTCTGACAGCTATAGGTACCGCACTGGGTGGTCGCAACCATGCAACAGTTCTCCACTCGTGCAAAACAATCACCAACCTGATGGAGACAGATCAAGCCTTCAAGCTACAAGTTGAAGACCTTGAAAAAATTGTATCGGCATAGCAATATGCCGATTTTTTATTATCTTTGTCACGATGGACCAGCCAAAGCTCGAAAGATTGCTTCGCCTTATGAAGCTACTAACAGCAAACGTCGAGTACTCGGTAGATGATATTGCCGAACGACTCGATATGTCACGTCGTACAATCTACCGCTACATTGATAGCTTCCGTGAGGCCGGCTTTGTAATCAAAAAGAGTAGGGGATGTATTCGCCTTGACAAAGAGTCACCACATTTCAAGGATATATCCCAGTTGGTGCACTTCACCGAGGAGGAGGCTGTGATTCTTCGCCGTGCTATTGAGAGTATTGACGATACAAACCTGCTCAAGCAGAATCTTAAACGCAAACTATACTCTGTATACGACAGCCGTACCCTTGCCGATACGATTGTCAAAGGTCGCAATTCAAGCAATGTCCATTCGCTCATTGAGGCCATTGAGAATAAACAGCAGGTTATACTACACAACTATCAATCGTCACACTCTATACGCGACCGCCGCGTAGAGCCTTTTGCCTTTACAACAAATTATGTTAATGTATGGTGCTACGACACCGAGGATGGCAAGTGTAAGATTTTCAAGACTGCACGTATTGACTCCGTAGAGACTACATCAACCGCTTGGCAACACACAGAGCAGCACCGCGAAGGATTTATCGACATTTTTCGCATGATTGCACAGCCAAACGCCGAGCTGATACCCATAAAACTACACCTCGGTCGACTTGCTTACAATCTAATTATGGAGGAGTATCCTCTCTCCGAAAGATATATTACACAACTAAACGACAGTCGCTGGCTACTCGAATGCAAGGTTGCAAATCTACAAGGTGTAGCCCGCTTTGTGACAGGTCTTTTAGACGATATAGACATAAGCGAATCTCCTGAATTAAAAGATTATATAACAAATTATATAAATAAATACTTAAAGTAATGTATAGAGTAATATTTACCCTCCTACTGCTACTTACTGTATCATGTGGCAAGAGTGATATTGACCGAGCTGAGAACAGACCTGGCAACAACCAAGGCAACACAGAAAACAACGGCGATAATAACAACTCAGGCAGTAGCGACAAACCAGTAGAGTGGGGCGACGAGCGCAGTTATGTCTTTGACTTAAGTTCTCTACCCGAAGTTCACATGACCATTTCATTAAAGGAGTGGAATCGTATGCTCTCCGAGTACGACAAGAACAGCAATACCAAGGAGTACTTCCACTGTGACGTAGATATGAAGCTCAAGGGTGAGAACTACATTGTAAATGATGCTGGCGTGCGTCTAAAGGGCAACACCTCTCGTCGTCGTCCAGAGAACAGCAATGGCGGCCACGTTAAGGACAATGCAGATTGGCAACACTGCCACTTCCAATTCAACTTCCGCAAGTACAACAAGGACGAGGAGCATACTATTCGCGGTATTCGCAAGATGTATCTTAAGTGGTTCAAAGACGATGCTGCATACTGTCGTGAAATATACTGTTACGACCTTTTCCGCCGCTTTGGCGTTTGGACAGCCATTGAGAACTGCTACTGTCGCCTTTGGATACATGTAGAGGGCGATGCAAAGCCTGCATACTATGGTATTTACGAGATGAACGAGACCATTGACGATACATACCTCAAGATGCGCAAAGATAAGTTTGGCAACCACAAGGGTAACCTTTGGAAGTGCAACTGGGGAGCTTCGCTCAACTATGACCGCGACAAGAACGCCAGTATGGGTGAGAGTAGCGACGACTACGACCCAACATATGAGGTAGAGGAGATAAACAGCGACCTAAGCATTGCCAAAAGTCAGCTATTACACTTTATGAAGCAACTGCGCGACCTCAAGGGTCAGCAGCTCCACGACTGGCTGGGCAAGACTATTGACATTAACCTTCTTCTGCGCACATACGCTGTAAATGTTGCAGTGGGCATGTGGGATGACTATTGGAATAATACCAATAACTTCTACATCTACTTTAACTCTACCGACCCTACAAACTACAAATTTTACATCATCCCGTACGACTACGACAACACCCTTGGCACAAGCCACAACTGCGGTGTTCAGAACGACTCTGGTCGCCACGACGCGCTAAAGTGGGGTAATAGTGATGTCTCTCCACTGCTTGCCAAGATTCTGCAGTTTAACGACTACAAAAAGATTTATATTGATGCACTTAAAGAGCTTTGTAGCAGCAATGGCCACTTCTACTACACTACCTCTATTGCACGCATAAAGGGCTGGCACTCAATGATTAGCAAATACGTAGACAACGACACTGGCGAGGATACCAAGATTAAGGATCGCCCAGCCGGCTGGGGCAACCACTCTGAGTATCGCCTTTGGGAGTCTACCGATGCTAATACCAACTGGTTCAGAGTTCGCTCAGCATCAATGCCTAAATAGAAAAGTAAAGTTTACTTTACATATTTCCCCTATAAAATTTGCTTTATAGGGGATTTTTATTTAGCTTTGTAGAGTCTAACACAAGCCTGTGCAACTATGAAAGAGCCGTTCAAATCCAAACTCAAGCGAGCAGCGATATATATGCTCGGTTTTTCAGCATCGCCATTATTCACAGCCTGCTACGGCGTGCCAACGGCTGACTATGAGATGGATCCTACACCATTTGACGACATCAGCGGAGTGGTATATGGCAGCGACACAAATGCACCCATACCAGGCATTAAAGTTAGCGTACCCACTTTAGAGATCAGCACAACCACAGACAGCGAGGGAAGGTACCACTTTTCCCACCATTTTGAAGCCTCTACAAGGGTCGATTTTGAAGATATTGACGGCAAAGAGAATGGCGAGTACTTCAATAACGCCGATATAGCCACAAGCGCAACTCACCTATATACAAATATTACATTACGAAAGAAGTAGATTTTTTTGAAAATATAGAGAAAAACAGTGTGCAACAGAAAAAGTTGCACATTTTTTTTGCACTATTTTTTCTTGTGACACAACCTGTCACAAAATGGCAATTACTTTGCACTCGGAAACCAATAAATGAACAACTATTATGTTTACAATATTAGTATTCATCGCTATGATCGCTAACGTTTTAGGGACAATTTGCAACGGCAGCGATAGTTGGAGTAGATAAAAATTAGAGTAAAACCATTAAAACCTTAAAATTATGGGAGCTAGTTACAAGATTAAGTGCAAGCATTGCGGAACCGAGTTTTTACACATTGCAGATGATGACTTTGGTGTTATTCGTGCCTGCGTAGGGTGCGAGTGTAGTATCGAGACCGAAGCGCCTATTTTCTGTCCGAGCTGCAGAACACGTCTTAATCGCACTCAAGAGGAGCTTGAGGGACAGATTGAGACTATAATGACTTGGTAATTTGAAAAAAAAATCTTAACTTTGAGTGCAAAATGATTTGTGTTTTATTTATTAGCTCTCTTTTGCTACTTTCGTTGGCAAAGCAGATGTTTGAAATTGAGTAATATAATATAAAAAAATAGAAAAGTTATGGCAGAAGTTAATCCAGAGAAACTGAAAGTACTAAAGGCGGTGATGGATAAAATCGAGAAGGACTTTGGTCGCGGTTCCATCATGCGCATGAGCAGCGAGCAGGTTACAGATATACCCGTTATTCCATCTGGCTCTATCACCCTTGACGTTGCCCTTGGCGTAGGCGGATATCCTAAAGGTCGTGTTATTGAGATTTATGGCCCTGAGTCATCAGGTAAGACCACATTGGCCATTCACGCCATTGCAGAGGCTCAAAAGCAGGGTGGCATTGCTGCATTTATCGATGCCGAGCACGCCTTTGACAGCTACTATGCACAGAAGTTGGGCGTAGATGTTGAGAATCTACTTATTTCACAGCCAGATAATGGCGAGCAAGCACTTGAAATTGCCGACTCTCTTATTCGCTCAAGCGCAATAGATATTATTGTCATCGACTCAGTTGCCGCTCTAACCCCAAAGGCCGAGATTGAGGGCGAGATGGGTGACTCAAAGATGGGATTACAGGCACGATTAATGTCGCAGGCACTAAGAAAGCTCACTGCAAGCATATCTAAGACCAAGACCGTCTGCATCTTCATCAACCAGTTACGTGACAAGATTGGCGTTGTATATGGCAACCCTGAGACTACAACCGGAGGTAACGCGCTAAAGTTCTATGCCAGCGTACGAATTGATATTCGCCGCACATCTGTAATCAAGGATGGCGAGGAGCAGCTCGGAGCACGCGCACGCGTTAAGGTTGTAAAGAACAAAGTAGCACCTCCATTCAAGAAAGCAGAGTTTGACATCATGTTTGGCGAGGGAATCTCTAAGCTTGGCGAGATTATTGACCTTGCAGTGGACTACGGAATTATCAAGAAGTCCGGCTCTTGGTTCTCATACGGAGAGACCAAGATTGGACAGGGTAGAGATGCCGTAAAGGATTTCCTCACAGCCAACGAGGAGATCCGTGCCGAGGTAGAGGCTAAGGTTCGCGAAACCATGATGGCAAAATAGGGTATAAACTAACAAATGGACTACAGTAGGGAAGATGAAAGAGTAATTGATGAAGCTTGGCAAGACCTCAAAGCCTCTTGCAGCAAAATTTGCAAGGGCGAGGATGACTGGAATTTCATCAAGCGTGCATTCTTCTTAGCAAAGGAGGCACATCAGGGGGTAAGGCGCCGATCAGGAGAGCCATACCTCCTGCATCCTATTGCTGTAGCCAAGATTGTTATCGAAGAGATAGGACTGGGCGTTAAGTCCGCTGTCGCCGCTTTGCTACACGATGTAGTAGAGGATACAGAATACACCGTCGAGGACATAGAGCGAATTTTCGGACAGAAAATAGCCTCCATGGTAGACGGCCTAACAAAGATGTCCGGCGTCTTTAACGCAGACACATCAGCTCAAGCCGAGTATTTCCGCAAGGTATTATTAACACTATCGCATGATGTCAGGGTTATCCTCATTAAGATTGCCGACAGACTGCACAACATGCGCACACTCGGCTACATGCCAAAAGATAAGCAGATAAAGGTAACAGGCGAAACAATCCACCTATTTGCGCCACTCGCTTATCGACTTGGATTATACCCCATCAAGAGTGAGCTTGAGGACCTATGTATGAAATACCGTTTCCCTGATGAATACGCCGAAATACAGCGTAAAATCGAGGAAACTGAGCCAGAAAGACAACAGTATATCAATAAGTTCTGCGCTCCAATTCATGCAATACTTCAACAGAATAATATAGACTATAAACTCTCCGCAAGAGTAAAGAGCATCTACTCGATATGGTCAAAGATGCAGCGCAAGCAGATACCATTCGAGGAGATTTACGACCTCTTTGCTATTCGCATAGTATTCAAGCCACTTCAGTTCCCATCAGAGAAGACTCAGTGCTGGCAGATATACTCCTCAATCACAGATATTTACACGCCAAAGCCCGATCGTTTACGCGACTGGATTAGCATGCCAAAAGCTAACGGCTACGAGGCTCTACACTCAACAGTTATGGGCAATGATGGCATTTGGGTAGAGGTACAGATACGCACGCAGCGTATGGAGGAGATAGCCGACCACGGCTTTGCTGCACACTGGAAGTACAAACAAGCCGCGCAAAACGAAGATGCCTTTGACAACTGGTTAGGAAAGATTCGTGATGCTCTGAGCGGCTCAACGGAGAATGCTGTTGAGTTCTTGGATAACTTTAAGTTATCGTTGTATACATCTGAAATAACAGTATTTACACCGAAGGGCGAACAACGAAAACTACCATTTGGAGCCACTGCTCTTGATTTCGCATACGACATCCATACCAAGATTGGAAACAAAGCCATCGGTGCCAAAATCAACCATAAAATTGAACCGGTAACAAAACAAATCTACTCTGGCGATCAAATTGAGATAATCACGGCAGACAACGCCTCACCAAAGCCTGAATGGATTGATATTGTGGTTACTACAAAGGCGAAGCAGGCGATTGCAAACTACCTGAAGCGTGAACGAGAGGATAACATTAGCCACGGACTAGCCATTTTTGAGCAGAAAGTTGCACAATTCAACATCACTTTAAGCGGAAGTGTGTTGCGCAAAGTAATGCAGGCATACGGCTGTAAATATAAAGATGAATTTTACAGTAAAATAGGCGCTGGTATAATATCACTTGACAATATCGAGAAGATTATCAAGTCAAGCTCCGCAAGTAAAATGTTGAAATTCTGGAAGTTATGGCGCGACTCTCGCAAAGACGATAACATTGAGGATATTAACACGCAAACCGCAAATCAAGACCCAGAGATAGATAAATTCACCATTGCAAGCTGCTGCAATCCGCTTCCTGGAGATAGCGTAGTCGGCTTTAAGGATCCCATGACAGGGCGAATCATAGTACATAAAGCCACGTGCCATGAACTAAACCGTTTAGCATCGCTATTCGGTCAAAATATCATCAAAGAACAGATTCACTGGTCGCAACATAAAGCTGTTTCGTACCTCTCAACCATAGAATTGAGGGGAATTGACCGGATGGGACTACTTTTAGAGATCTCTCGCGTCGTTTCAGAGGACTTTAGTATCAACATTCGCGAGGTATCTATACGCAGCCACGACGGCATTTTTGAGGGAAATCTAAGCATTTATGTTCAAGATACCGACTCCCTAAATGCCATCATGGATAAGTTTAGACATATAAAGGGCATTGAATCTGTTAAACGTAGTATTGATAATAAAGAGTAAAGCCATGTTAGAGACTATCATCACCACAGCTCTGCTAATTTTAGTCACTATAATCACACAAAGTGGCAAAAAATCTAAGGCAAAACAGAAGGTACAAGCACCTATAGATATTAATGATACAGATAATACCTCAAGTAATGATTTAAGTAATATGACACCCGCCACCTCAAGCGATACTTTAACTATGATAGGAACTCCTCTTTATACATCAACGGCAACAAAAACGCCAATGACGAAAAGTTCCACTCCAGCTCAAAGTACAACATCGCGCCAAAAGGCCAATAATACCCCAAAAAACACCTCAAAAGATGAGGATGATACAGAATTCGACCTAAGAAAAGCGGTGATATATTCAGAGATTTTAACCCCTAAATTCAAAGAAGAAGATTTTTAACCTATATATAATGTAAATTATGGCTACAATATTCTCAAAAATCATAGCAGGGGAGATACCGTGCTATAAAGTCGCTGAAAATGACGATTATTTTGCCTTTCTGGACATCAATCCATTAGCTAAGGGTCATACATTGGTAGTTCCTAAGTGCGAAACTGACTATATTTTTGACCTTGACGATGAAACTCTAGGCGGCATGGTTGTATTTGCTAAACAAATCGCTGCTAAAATAGAGAAAATGACAGGGTGCAAGAAGGTTGCAATGGTAGTTTTGGGCCTTGAGGTGCCTCATGCACACATCCATTTGATACCTATGAACACCGAAAACGATGTTGATTTCCGCAAGGAAAAGCTCAAATTAACTCCAGAAGAGTTCTCAGAAATAGCACTGAAACTGAACCGATAGGGTAGTTATTAACATTTTATAAAGTCCTTATATCCAATGATATAGGGACTTTTTACTTTTTTATTAACACAGATATTTAACATAATAAAGTAAAATCAAAACAAAGGATAGAAGGAGAGATTATTAACTAGTAAAAATTTCTAAAAAATTGAGAATTTTAAGGTTTTCAGACTGTATAATTAACATTTGTAATATACAAGACAATTACATTTGTTTACTTTTGTTAAATTCAGGCATCTTAACTATTGTTAATAATTAGTATTTTATAACATTTGTAACGACTTGCGAAACTCGAGAAATTATCACTTTTTCCACCTTGAGAATATTGTTCAGTTTTTGTATTTATAAACATAACTATACTATATATCAATGAGTTACGTGGTTTAATATCATATTGCTTTAGGTTAATGCGCAAAATATTACATGCTTGTAGATAGCTGTGCGATATGACTATAAAATATAGTTCTAATGTATTATTATTCTGCCATTTACATATTATATATTTAGTTTTACTTAAATTGAAACGCTTTTCATAATTTAACAATTGCTCTACTGTGTACAGTTGTAAACATTGTTAATAACTGTTATTGTTAATAAAAGTGCTATGTTAATTTGTTATTTTTGTTAAAATTGTTTACCTTTGTAAAAATTGGCAAAAATGAAGGAAAAATTAGAGTATTTGATGAATCAGACCGGTTTGCGAGTTGGACAGATAGCTGCGATGGTTGGTGTTAAACCACCTGTCATCTCTCACCTACTGGTAGGGCGCAACATGCCAAACTTTAAGCTAACCGCAAAAATCATAGAGGTCTTCTCGGACTACTCCCCTCTTTGGTGGTTGGGATTGAGCGATGACCCCAATGCGACATTTGCAACAGTTAAGGATCAATCTCTTCAGACACAGATAGAGGAGAAACAGAGTACTACTCCGACTTCATCCAAGGCAGGCGACCAGACTCTCTTTGAGATGATCGACTCCTCAACTCCAACTAAGAGTTCTGCATCCGCTCGCACTTCGTCAGAGGTCGAACGTGTGATCGTCATCTACAGCGACAAGAGCTTTGAAAGCTTCACGCCTAAAAAGTAGAGCTACATCAGCAAAGAGTAATTACTCAAGAATATTTAAGCTCTCAATACTCCAAAATTCTGAACAATCTCCAAGAATAAATTATTCATTAAATTCTCAGAGGGTTAAATTAACAGCAATTATTTAGCTAAAATGTTAAATATCAAACTATTACATTGTTTACAAGTTTCTCAACAAATCATTAACACATAACCCCTATTATCTATTTTTTATATTTTATTTAACATAAGGTACATATTACCACATTTTAATATTAATTATTCTACTTTCCCTACCAGCAATTTATTTTTGGTTGATTGTGCACTTTTCGTAAATTAGCACTACCTTTGCGTAATAACACCATAAGAGTATGAGAAAGATTTTATACCTATTTATATATATAGCACTAGCGATGATGCTATATAGTTGCAACAATATAGAGAAAAAGAGCTACGACAATACGATATTTGTATCCATAGCGCCGCTCAAGCCAATTGTTGAGGCAATTGTCGGTGATGATTTCAGTGTTGAGGTTCTTGTACCGGCAGGTGCTTCACCAGAGACTTTCGAGCCTACGCCTAAGCAATTTATTGCGCTTAATGAATCGGTTATGGTTCTAAGCACTGGATTGCTTGACTTTGAGAAGTCTATTTTACAGCGCGTGCATGACCAAAGCAAGGTTATAAACCTCAGTCAAGGCATAGCAACCATTGCCGGCAGCTGTTCGCACACACACCATGGCAAGCACTGTCATCACGGTGTTGATCCTCACATCTGGTGTTCTCCAAAATGCATTGACATTATGGCAAAGAATACATATAACGCCATTGTTGCAATGGTGCCGGACAAGAATTACACCACAGCATATTCCACTCTAAATGAGCAAATTAAAGAGTTAGATAGTGTTGTAACTAAGCTCTGCAACAACTCATCACTCCCCTACTTTATCATCTACCATCCTGCCCTAACCTATTTAGCACGCGACTATAACCTCGAGCAGGTGGCTATTGAACATGAGGGTAAAGAACCTAGCGCCAAACACCTAGCGACTATAATTGAGCGAGCACGACGCGATGGAATGAAGAGAGTCTTTTATCAGAGTGAGTTTCCAGAGTCAAGTGTAGCCATAGTGGCTGAAGATATTGGCGCAGAGACGGTGGAAATCAACCCGTTAGACGAAAATATATTTGAGAATATAGTCACTATTGCAACCCTAATAACTGAGTAAAAGATGACGCCAATAGTAACCTTGAACAACGTAACCGTTCGTTACGAAAATACAATAGCGTTACAGAACGCTTCGCTCAATATTTATAGCGACGACTTTATAGGCATCATTGGCCCAAATGGCGGAGGTAAAACAACGCTTATCAAGGCTATTCTCGGCATTATTGACTATAGCGGAGAGATTACTCTTGACGCATCACTTTACAGAAATTCAGAGAGACTAATAGGCTATCTTCCTCAGCAGTCAAACTTTGACCGCTCCTTTCCAATCTCTGTAATTGAGGTGGTAATGTCGGGTTTACAGAGCGAGAAGGGATTTTTTCATAGATATACTAGCCAAGATAGACATAAGGCGATGCAACTTCTTGATATTGCAGGCGTTGCGGATGTTGCAAACAAATCTATCGGCGAAATTTCTGGCGGACAGATGCAACGAGCGCTACTATGTCGCGCAATTATTGCCGAGCCTAAGCTATTGATTCTTGACGAGCCTACAAACTTTGTAGATAACCGCTTTGAGAATGAGCTATACACCCTACTGCGCAAGCTAAATGAGCAGATGGCAATTGTTATGGTTTCGCATGATATAGGAACTATCACCAGCTCTGTGAAGAGTATTGTCTGCGTCAATAGAACTGTCCATCGTCACGACTCAAACATAATTACCCAGGAGCAGTTAGATAACTACAACTGCCCTATCCAGATTGTTAGCCATGGACATGTTCCACACACCGTCCTTGCCCACCACGACGGCGACGGCTGCAAGTGTGGACATCATAAGTAACACATAGTATCTTTTGTTGTCAGGGTGGTGTTGTTGCACCTTCTAGTTTGTTGTCAGAGCACGGCAGATACAACGCTCGGCAAAAATCCCAACGATGGATAGTACTTAACGTACAGCCATTGCTGGGATTTTTGTTAGCGGCAGTAAATGCCGTGCTATCACAACAAATTATCGGATGATTGTCTCCTCGCGGTCTGGACCCACAGAGATAATCTTCACAGGAACACCACACTCAGCCTCGATAAAGGCTACATAGTCCTTAAACTGCTGTGGGAACTCATCATAGTTGCGAACATTGCAGATGTCGCAGTTCCAACCAGCAAACTCACGGTAAACAGGAACGATGCTATCATCAGCCTCATATGGGAAGTAATCTACCTGCTGATCACCTACCTGATAACCTACAGCAACCTTGATAGTATCAAAGTCATTGAGAATATCAGACTTCATCATAATAAGGGCAGTAACACCATTCATCATAACAGCATACTTGAGAGCTACGAGGTCAAGCCAACCACAACGACGAGGACGACCTGTAGTTGCACCAAACTCATTACCTACCTGGCGAAGGGTCTCACCTGTAGAGTCAAAGAGCTCTGTTGGGAATGGACCGCTACCAACGCGGGTGCAGTAAGCCTTAAAGATACCGTAAACCTCACCGATACGTGTAGGAGCAACACCAAGACCGGTGCAGACACCTGCGCAAAGGGTATTTGAAGAGGTAACAAATGGATATGTACCAAACTCAATGTCGAGCAATGAACCCTGAGCACCCTCTGCAAGAATTGTAGTATCATTCTTCAGATAGTTGTTCACAAGCATCTCGCTATCAACAAACTCAAAGCGCTTAAGTGACTCTACACCACGGAACCACTCCTGCTCGTATGCATCAACATCAACCTGATAGTCATACTGACGAAGCTGGAAGAGATGCTTCTCCTTTAGAGCCTGATAACGCTCCATAAAATCTGGAAGTAGGATGTCACCCACGCGAAGACCATTACGACCGGTCTTATCCATATATGCCGGGCCGATACCCTTAAGTGTTGAGCCAATCTTGGTCTTACCCTTAGCAGCCTCGCTAGCTGCGTCAAGAGCACGGTGAGTTGGAAGAATCAGATGAGCACGCTTAGAGATCTTCATTCGTGCGACTACATCGATACCTGTAGCCTCAATCTGAGCAATCTCCTCAGCAAGAATAACAGGGTCAATTACCACACCGTTTCCAATAATGTTCATAGAGCCATCACGGAAGATACCTGAAGGAACTGTGTGCAAAACAAACTTCTCACCATTAAAGTGCAGTGAGTGACCTGCATTTGGACCGCCCTGGAAACGAGCAATTACATCATAGTTAGGAGTCAATACATCAACTACCTTACCTTTACCCTCGTCTCCCCACTGAAGACCGAGAACTACATCAACCTTTTTCATATATCAAGTTTAAGTTTTTTCAACAGCGTAAAGTTACACTACTTTTTTCGAATAGCCAAACAATGCATCCCTTTTTTTCAACAATTTATTGACTAAAGCATATATAGCCATCTAAATGCAAATTTTAACATGTGAGATTTTGTGATTTTATTATAATATTGTATCTTTGTATATGCGATATTTTGTAGAATTGAGATACGATGGTGCAGCCTATTGTGGTTGGCAACGACAGCCAGAGATGCCGACAGTACAACAAACTATAGAGCAGGCACTTACAAAGTTACTACGCACAGCAACCGAGATAGTTGGCGCTGGGCGTACTGATACTGGGGTAAATGCTTCGTACTATGTGGCACATTTTGACTCAGCAGTTGAGGTAGATTGTACACAATTGCTCTACAAGCTCAACATGATGCTGCCCAAAGATATTGCCATCTTCTCTATCACACCCGTATCACCTACTGCCCATGCCCGCTTTGGGGCTACTGAGCGAGAGTACACATATTTCATCTCTCAGACTAAAAACCCATTTCGCCGTTATTCGGCATGGTTATACTATGTTCCTCTGGATGTTGATACAATGAATGAAGCTGCATCTAAGTTGATGAATTACAGCGATTTTACATCCTTTGCCAAGCTAAACTCTAATAACAAGACTAACATCTGCCGAATCATGGATGCCAAGTGGAGTGTGGAGGCTGATGGAGTGTTGCGTTTCACAATTCGCGCGGACCGCTTTTTAAGAAATATGGTACGCTCTATTGTCGGTACACTTGTAGATGTTGGTCGTGGAAGGTATACAGTAGATGAGTTCTGCAAAATTATTGAGGCTCAGGATCTGCGCCTCTCTAGTGCCGGGGCACCTGCTCAAGGGCTATTCCTTAGCGATGTGGTATATAATGAAGAAACTTTTATAAAAACAACTAATTTTTAACACTCTAAAACATTTACAACTATGATTGGATCGTTAATTGGTCTCGTATTTTTATGCTGGGGTATCTATTGTGTGTATGATCTTTTTACAAAGAAGCCTGGAACAGACTTGGTAATTAAGATTTTGGTTACACTGCTTATTCTCTGTACAAACTTTGTAGGTACTCTTGTTTATCACTTCTACCTGCGCAATAAGTTGAAGTAAGAGATTCTAAAAAAGAATAAAGAGTAGCTTCAACAAGCTACTCTTTATTCTTTATATAGGTAATCACTACTTAACCACCTCGAGGATTCTGCCATTGTCTGCTGCAACAGCCCTCTTCCACTTCTCGCTATATCCTGGCTGCTCAATCTTACCAGGAATATCCTTGCCATTGCCGTTGTCAATAAAGCCATTTGCATCCTCGCCCTTGACATTTCCGTCAATATACTTGACCATTAGGTACTTGTCAAGTTCAACCCAAGTGTCAAATAGCAGCTGTGCCCCCTCAAGAGTAAACTCTGTGGCAATCTTAGCCTGCTTCTTTGCCTTCGGAGTGTTACCGATAGCAACATCAATCTGCTTTACCTTCTCAAGCATTGCATTCTCCCATGCATCTACACTCTCGCGTACCTTCTTGCCGATAACATCATATCTAAGGTATGCGAACTGAGCTACGCGGTTGGTAATCCAGAACAGAGAGCTATCAGAGTACTTAAGCATTGAGCCATTCTGTTCGCTTAGACACCAAGGCACCTCAGTAGTATTTACATATATAGGTGTAAGGGCAGATGTCGCTGCATCGTCTACACCAAACCAGAGAATACCAGTCTTACCCTCGCGAGCCTGACCACAGAGCCAGAAACCAGTCTGCTGAGTAGCTGTAGCACGCTCGTTACAGTACTCTACTCCATCAACAGTAAAGTACATAGGACGCCAACGATATGGCAAATGGCTACCACCGGCACCAATATCGGTTGTCATATCCATAGGTGTACCCTCATAGTGGTCACGCATAGCGTCAAAGAGCCTCTTTGGGCTAATCTTCTCGGTCGGCTTAACCCACAGAGGCATCTTGTTCTCTGGATTTACACCCATAGCAAAATCTACATAAGCATCCATACCCTCTGCTACAGAGCGGAAGAAACTCCATACACGAGCCTCACAGCCACGCATAGCGCCAAAGTCTGCAGGTGCATAAGTATCACAGAAGCTAAAGTCCTTATCATCACCATCAAACAGACCCTCCTTGCGAGCAAATGAGATTACATCCTCAGAGTAGAGGCAGGTTGGGTCATTCTTCGGAATGTTAGTAATGCGAGCCTGATTTGCGTGCGCCGATACATATCCATCCGGAATCTGGCGAGCCACCCATACAATACCCTTGCGAGATGGGTCATTTGTTGAGTTACCCTTTCCAATCAGTTCCATAATCCACGCCTCATTCTTATCGGCAATAGAGAAGCTCTCACCTGATGACGCATAGCCATAGGTATTTGCAAGCTCAACGATTGTAGCAATAGCCTCACGAGCTGTCTTGGCGCGCTGCAGGGTAATGTAAATCAGTGAACCATAATCAATCTTACCATTTGGATCCTCGAGCTGCGGAAGACCACCCCAAGTGGTCTCTGTGATAATCAACGAATGTTCGTTCATATTACCAACTGTAGCGTATGTTACTGGTGCCTGAGCAATATCGCCGAGATATTTACCCGTATCCCACTCATATACAGGCATTGTTGCCTCCGCCTTCTTTGTTGGATTGTACTTATACAACACACCATAGAGTTGATGTGAATCGGCAGCGTATGTCACCATCACTGAGCCATCTGTTGAAGCTCCCTTTGTTACAATAAAGTTGGTGCAAGCGTAGGCAGAAACAGCTGCCACAGCAAGTGCTAGTGTTAAAATTACTCTTTTCATTGTTATTATTTGATTGATATTTCGTTAGTTATAATTTTACCTTCAGCGTTGGTAGTCGTATATGTAATCTTCTCCTTTGTCACCTCTACATCCATTCTCGTGCGATTTGGGTTGCAGATAACAGGGAAGTCGCATCCATAAATCGGGTCACCTGCCTCACTAAAACGATACTTGTGAATATGAGCACAAAACATAGCGTCTACACCTGCAGAGTTAAGTATCGGTACAAATAGTCGTGCCACCTCAGCCTCTCCATGCCAGCCGGTACTCTTTGGTGGAACATGAATAATTACAACCTTCACCGCAGCCGCCTTAAATTGTTCACTCTCAACAACATTCTTAAGCCACTGAGCCTGCTGCTCACGATAGATATCATAGCGCACAAGGTCGTGATACTCTACATCACTATCAGGCTTATCCTCACCAGCATCAAGAACGATAAACATTGCATCACCAGAGTTGAAAGTATAGTATGGTACCCCCGTTGAGGTTGGAAAATAGTTTATAAACTCTGTAGCCCACGCACCGCGAGTCTCGTGATTTCCACGAGCATAGAAGAGGGGCACCTGAGAGGCAAATGGCGATGCAGGAATCACCACACTAGAGACAATGCGCTGCTCACTCTCAAAGCTGCTTACCATATCGCCATTAAAGATAACAAAGTCATACTTGTCCGCGGTAATAACATCCTTAGAGAATAGCGAAGTCAGTTCCTCTGTTTTATCATGAAAATCATTGCCTATAGCAAAACGAGTCACTTGCGCAGAATTGCTCAGTGTTCGCACGCGATAAGGCTCACGACGATAGACATTGCTACCCTTACTCTCCGTATATCGCACACGGCGATTTCCCTCATTGAGAACAACTCCCTTATTAAGAACCCTATAGCGGTAAGTTGTTCCTGGCTCAAGTCCAGTTACGGTTACACAATGCCATTGAGTAATCGGACGGCGGCCATGAATGGTGTGAAAGAACTGCTCTCGTTGTCGGTTATAGAAGTGCGTACCGTCGTCAGGCGCTATCTCCACCCAACTCAACGCATCACTATCGGTCTGCCACACAACAGTAAACTCAGTCTGACTACACGCCTGAATGTAAGGCCCTGCAATAATCTTTGGAGCCTTGCGCTCCTCTGCCACCGCAAACGATGCGATGCAAAGGGTAAGTATTGATATAATAAAACGTCTCATAGTTACAAAGATAGTAATTTTCTTTGAAAATCTTGCATTGGCGCATAGTTTGAGCTATCTTTGTAATAAAATTATAGAAATTATGTCTGTTGCATCGAAAATATTGGATATACGTTCCAGTCTACCTGCCAGCGTTACCCTTGTCGCAGTATCTAAGTTTCACCCCGCCGAGGCTATCACCGAAGCTTACGAGGCGGGACAGAGAATCTTTGGTGAGAGCCGTGTGCAAGAGCTTGTTGCAAAACAGCAGACGCTGCCAAGCGATATTGAGTGGCATATGATTGGCCACCTGCAGACCAATAAAGTTAGAGCCATTGTCCCATTCGTGTCGCTCATACATTCTGTTGATAGCCAACGACTTGCAGAGTGCATCAACCGTGAAGCTGAACGCTGCAATAGAGTTATCGACTGCCTGATGGAAGTACATGTTGCTCGTGAGCAGACCAAAAGTGGTTGGGATACAGAGGAACTTCAAGAATTTGTCGCTTCTGGCGCTCTGAATAATCTGAAAAATATCCGCATCCGTGGCATTATGGGCATGGCAACCTTTACCGAGGACGAAACAATTGTTCGCGCCGATTTTGAACGCCTCGCAACCATTAAGCAGAGCCTTGAGAGATTTTTCGATAGTAGTTTCGACACCCTCTCAATGGGCATGTCTGACGACTACCCTATCGCCATCGCCTGCGGCTCTACAATGGTACGCATCGGCTCAAGTATCTTCGGACAGAGAGTATATTAAATAAAAAATCCCGCATGAAAGCGGGATTTTATTGTTATTGCCAGTCGGAGGCTGAGTATCTATTTTTCGGCGCATTCGGCACATTGACAAAGAATGTAAAACCTGTCAGTTTTTCTATCTCCGCTACCGATTTTAGCACCGGAACAGCATTTGAAGTGTTTGTTACCCAATAGCCGGCACAGATAAGTTCATCAGCCGAGCAGTTTGCCACCTTTTTACCACTGTTACCACTCTTTGTGCGGAGCATTACCTTGAAGTAGTGCGTCGGCACTGGACAACTCTTTCCGTCGTTGTTTGGAATCTTTGTGTTGTAGTTATCAAAGTGACATCCCGAAACCATGTAGAGCGTATCGCTACACATCCACGCCCCGCGCTCCTTCTCCTCAAGTGACACCCAACTCTTCTGATTGAGCGACCAATACTGCGGTGTCATGTTGGTGTTGTAATTGGTCTGCTCTCGTGCTGTACCGGTCACTGTGCGCTGCGCCTTGGCTATCTGGTGGCCACGATCGTAGTCTGTCGTTGTACCATTACTTTGGTCTTTGTCGTAGCGGTAAGTGCTGCCAATCTGCTCCCACTCCTCAAAGTTCGGATCTGCTACAAACGTCTCACTGTCATGTTCTCCACTTAAGTAGTAACTGTGCATCGGATAGGCAACCCAACGCGCTACATAATTCTTGGTGTCGTAACAGATAGAGTAGTTTCGTGGATAACAGCCGTCGCTCTGCAGCTGCGCATCGGTTATCAACCTAACACACTTGCTGTAGCTCTCTGTGTAACCGCTACCCTCGGACGCCGCGGGCAACTCTGCCCACGACTGTCCGAAAGCGGCATTTTTCGCTACAGGTGTATCATCTCCACCCTCCGAATCGGAGTCTCAGTTGTTGCAACCAGTCCACTTAACATTCCAAATAGCGGTACGATCCTTGTTGCTTGTGCTACTAGAAGGAGAGAGGTTGGTGAATACTATCTGGAAGTCACCTGCAACATTAACAGTCTCCTCGTGTGAGTACACAGCAAACTTAGTTGCACTAGTCTTATCAACAGTAAAGGTCTTCACTACAGCTCCATTCTGCATAATTTCAACCTTGAACTTAATCTTGCTATCACCATATGGGATACCGTAATTAAACTCAAGTGTACCACAACCTGCTGTAAGGATTGGAGAGGTTATTTTACCTACAGTTGTGGTCTTTCCATTCATACAAATTGCACGGGTAGTAGCTTCACCAAACATTATGAAATTAGGGTTTGAATTTGAATTGCCACCCCTCAATACGCAACAGTTCACACAATTCCAGCCAGCCGTAGTTGTATACGTACTATAAGAAGTACTAGCATCTATAGTAGCAAAATCATCTGTACCACCTCCAGTTCCAGGAGTTGGGTTCTCAGGGTCTGGAGTTGGCTCTGGTTCTGGCTCTGGTTCAGAGGTAGAGTTATCTATCTCTGTAAGCTCATATAGAGTTGGAGAAGTTCCATTTGCTGAGCTATAGCTACCATAAGATGTGTATTGTGAGCTATACTGAATCCACTTGTTTACAGACGTATTTGTAATTGTGGCAGGGTTTACTCCATCAATAGCCCATACGCCACCAGTAGTTGGTGCCTCATTTGAAACATTGAAACTGTTGTATGAGCCAGTTTGATATAGGTAGCGACCATCTGCCTGCTGTATCATATATCCATCACCAGCAGCAAGAAGTCCAAATGCACAGTTTGCAGGAAGTGAAACCTTATCATCTGCAATAGTAGCTGTGGTGACAGATAGATAACCGTAGTTCTTTTCAGTTTCCAAGTTTATTGCAGCCTTTCCATCAGCTATCAGTGCATACCACTTATTTGCCTCGACAGTTGTTGCGAGCTTAAAGATGTAGTTCGCACTCTTGTCAATGGTTGGGAGACTACCAGTTACCTCAGGTGCTGGCGCATTCTGAGCAACCTTAATTTCTACAGTAATACCATTTGCAGCGAGCTTAATCCAACCCTCACGAGCGGCATCTGTCTCATTCTTGCTTACGCTGTATGTGATAGTTGAATCAGTAACAGTAGCAGCGGTTACTACATCGCCATCGTAAGTTACGGTAATATCCTCAGTAAGATTCTGTGCGGTAAATGAAGTTGTTGCATCAGTAACGCCGTCAACAGAAACACCACTAATATTGCTAGCAGACAGGTAAGGGGCAAGTTCAACCTCTCCATCTGTAGTGGCAAAGAACACTACACCATATAGGAGAGAGGCAGCTGGAGAAGCATAGCAACGGAGCATGTTATATGTCGCACCCGCAGTACCAAGGATTACATTGTTGACAGTGAGGCATATACCACCTTTGCTGTGTGCAGAGAATGTCCACTCTACGGCAGTGTCTACGAGAGCCGCCTTACGTTTACCAGTACAAGTCAGATATTTGCCACCGAATTTAATATAGTAAGTATTAGCCTTACCCTCAACGGCAACAAGCTCAACAAACTGAGCTGTTCCCTTAGCTGCATCCTGTGCAGAGAGATTTGGATTGATTACTAGATTACCATTCTCATAGCTATAGTTCACTGTCATTAAATCAGCATTATTTCCTGTTGAAATACCACCGGTCCAAATGTGGTATGGATATGGATCGAATGTCGTGATCTCACCCTGATTGTTATACTCTTTGGCATAACCTGCCATATAGTACTTACCAGCCTTAAGCTGATCAATAGTAGAGATCATATTGTACTTAGACTCTACAACCTCCTCAAACTCAGCGTTGAAATTAACTTTGATGGTCTTAACCTTTCCAGGATGGAAGGTTGTGATAACAGCTCCAAGTTCCTTTGTGCAAGTACCAACACCAGTTGCTGACTTTGCGCTGATAACAACCTGCATATCAAACTCGTCGCTATAAAAAGGCTTAATACCCATGTAGAACTGTGCGCTTGCGCCCTTAGCAATAGGTGTACCATCTACCACATTCAGAGTAGCCTCATTAGATGTGTAAGTAGCATTTGTAAAGGTAGGCGTTCCGTCGTTGAATGCCATATAGAAATTACCTACAATATTCTCCTCACCATTAACAATAAACTTAATTGAGGTTACTGTAATCTCCTCGTCAAGTGTATTTGTCACATTGAACTCAACAAGGCTTGATGCGTGAGACATAGTGATTGATGGAGTATCAGATGCAGCAACGCCCTTAGCTACGCCATAGAGTGGGTAGTTAGCACCTGCAATGTGAGCCATATTGCTATTACCCTTCTGTACCTGTGGAGTGTCAGAACGACCACCGATGTATACATAGCCTGTAGATGTGTTTGCTGGGCTTACAACATGACTGGTGTAAGGATAGCAAGCATACCAATCGTAAGCCTCTGCTGTAAGCTCCTCTGAAAGATTACCCGTGAACAGACCGCTTGCATCTGCTGTAGAGAAGCTACCATCAGATTTGTAGTCATCGCTAGTTGCTACAGCGTGGAAAACATTGATTGCGTCGCCAGCTGCCCACTTGGTAGACATACCGTCATTGGTGGTACGGCTATCGAGATTTGCAAAAAGCTCAAAAGATGGCTTAAGCTCTGGGGTAAAGTTTACCTCCTCGTTCTTAGAACAGCTTGTAAGGGAGAGTGCTGCTGCGAGCATCAAACCCAAAGTAAAAATAGTCTTTCTCATAGTCTTTTCTTTTTAGGTTTGATTAAAATTCTAAGCCCTCGCCATCGTTTTCCCAGTCCTTAATGCCGCCAGTGCCGTCAAGGCTCTGCGCAAAACCGTTCTCTACAGGCGCTGTGTAGAGATCAAGAGTAGGCTTTTGGTAGCCTTGCTCTGAAATAAATGTTTTTTTCTGCATAATAATTTGTAGTTTATAGAAATAAATTTGTTTTGTTCGTCTAGTCCGCAAATATAATGAAATTTCGGCACAATTAAGATTTTTTCGTGACATTTCGACTATTTTTCATTATTTTTTTGTACCTTTATCTGCAAATAGCGACACGGAGTCTAAAATAACCTAAATAACTACACGCAACAATGAAAAAATTATTGATTTCTTTTGCATTATTACTACTTCCAGTAGTAGCCTTTGCAGACGGCATGTCAAATCGCGCAGAGTGGCGCTTCTCCAAGAGTGACAAGTATAAACCAAAAGCAGCATATTTAGAGACTGGTTTATACCCTACAGTTGACGGCATAAAGGAGGCAACTCTTAGCTTCCGCCACAAGGGCAAACTCCTCAAGCCAACGGTAAACGAGAAGGGCTATCCATCAGCGGATTCTAAAAAGGGGGATTATTGGCTCCTTGAGGTGCCTACTGGCGGGTTAGAAAGCGGCACCGTGGTGGATATTTTCCTCCCATTTACCGGCAACGAGGGCGAGCGCAACAACTTTGTGCTTGAATATCGCGATGGCAAGAAGTGGATTGAGGTAGCTCAAGCGCTCTCAACAACATCGCTAAAACATCCTCTCCGTCTTTGGAAATCCTTCCGCCTTAGCCGCGCTATTCCAGAGGGCAAGAACCTTGCTATTCGCCTGCGTCAGCTAGATGATAAGACAATCACATCGGCTATTGCCTGCCCTTCACCACACGGACAGAAGCCACAAGTTGTTATCTATGATAACAAAATTCCACAAGATACATTGCGCATGCTCTTCTTGGGCAACAGCTACACCTATTACCATACTTACCCTGCCATTTTCAAAGAGATTGCTTGGCGCGAGGGCCATTTTGCTGACTGCAACATCTTCATTTCAGGCGGCTACACCATGAAGGCACACCTTGCAAATCCACACTCTATGGAGCAGGTGGACAAGGGTGGTTATGACTATGTCATGTTGCAGGACCAGAGTATCCTTCCGACCCTCAATGGCACAGCTGATGATGCAGGCTCTGCAGAGCAGATGACAAAGATGATAAAGAGGGTCAGAAAGAGTAGTCCAGATGCTAAAGTATCACTTGAAATAACATGGGGTAGAAAGTTCGGCAACAACAACTTTGGCAAGTATGCAAAATACATAGAAAAGTACCCACAATTCTACTCTTCATATGATGCAATGCAGCAGCGACTTATGGATGTTATGACAGCCGAGGCTGAGCAGAATAATGCCATGCTAACACCAGTAGGTTATGCTTGGCAGATTGTAATGCACGAGCGTGAGGACATTAACCTCTACCACAAGGACAACCACCACCAATCTTATGCAGGCTCTTACCTTGCTGCAGCGGTTGCATATCTGACCGTATACAAGCAGCCATTTGGTAATAATGCCGCAAATTGCAAGCTTTCACCAGAGATTGCAGCATACCTACGCTCTGTAGCAGAGCGCGTAGTTCTTAAGGGTGAGAAGTGGGGTGAAAAATAAATATAGCTAAAAGGATACACCTTAATTAAAAAATAACTACCTTTGTAGGGATTAAGAAATTTGTTTCACTTAAACATATAAAGAAATGACAATTAAGCAAAGAATGGACCTGGCTCTTGAGAAGGCCGGTCAGACTAAAGGTGCTGAGATTTCACAGGGCGCTCTTAAGAGTACTCCAGTGCTTTTCAAAAAGTTCTTCCCAGGTCGTAAGGCTGTGGTTATCACCGACCAGTTCGTATGGACTGCTGCTGGTGAGGATGTCTACAACATCATGAACAATGAGGGTGTAGAGTGCGAGAAGTTCGTTATTCCTGACAAGAGTTTCCATGCAGAGTGGAAGTATGTTGAGATGATTGAGGAGGTTATGAAGCAGTACGATGCTATCGCTATCGCTGTAGGCTCTGGCGTTATCAACGACGTTTGTAAGCTTGCTTCTCACCGTCTTGGTCAGCGTTATATCTGTATCGCTTCTGCAGCATCTGCTGACGGCTACTCTGCATCAGGTTCAGCAATTGTTAAGGATGGCGCTAAGCAGACCTTCACCTGCCCTGCTCCGCTGGTAATTATCGGTGACTCAAATGTCCTCTGTAACGCTCCAGCTCGCCTTACTACTGCTGGTTATGCAGACCTTGCTGCTAAGGTTCCTGCTGGTGGTGAGTGGATGATTGCTGATCTTTTCGGCACAGAGCCTATCCGTGACGATGCATGGCACGTTATTCACGACATGCTTCCAGAGGTACTTGCTGATGCTCAGGGTATTGCAGATCGTACACCTAAGGCTGTTGAGAATGTATTTGCAGGTTTGACCCTCTCTGGTGTTGCTATGCAGATTGCAAACGACACACGTCCGCTCTCTTGCGCAGAGCACCTCTTTAGCCACTATCTTGATATGACTCACCACACATTTGAGGATCGTATGGTACTCCATGGTTTCCAGGTTTCTGTTGGTACTGTTACAATGTGTGCATTCTTTGATGAGTTGCTTAAGCTCGACCTTACAAAGCTTGACGTAGACGCTTGTGTTGCTGCTTGGCCAACTAAGGAGGCTGAGGTCGCACGCGCAACTCAGCTCTTCGAGGGCTTCCCAGTGCCAGAGCTTGGTCCTACTGAGATTGCAAAGAAGTGGCAGAGCCCTGAGGAGGTTCGCGAGCAGCTCAACCGCGTTAAGGCTACATGGCCAGAGTTTAGCGAGAAGCTCCGCAACCAGGTTTACTCATTTGAGAAGATGCGTGACCTCTTCGTAACTGCAGGCGCACCTGTTGCTCCAGAGCAGATTGGCGTATCTCGCGCTCAGTGGAAGAATATGACCAACTTTGTACAGCTTATGCGCTGGAGAGTAAACCTCTTCGACCTCGCTAAGCGTACTCAGACCTTCGATACACTCGTAGGTAATGTATTTGGCAAGGGTGGTGCACTCGAGATCTAAGATATACCTACATACAGTAATAATCAAATCGCTCTTTCGGGAGCGATTTTTTGTTTTATTATTTTTGTAAACAAACTAAATTTACTATATTTGTGTTGGGAATTGCGGAATACGCAATTCTTTAGATGGCATTTAGGCTATTGCTTACCTTGTAAAACGACCAAATTATTACACACAGCAATAGGCACAATAAATGCTCTCGCCTTATGGCGTGAGTTGTGCTTATGTGTGTATGGGTACTTGGTCGTCCCTTCAAGGAATAAGCATGACCCACGCTTCTCTTTTTTGAGTTAAACGGTTGCTATCTCACGGCATTGACACTTATTGTTTAACTTAAATTTTTGATATTATGAAAAATGCAACAATTAAAGAAAATGCAGAGAGTACATCTAGAACACTAGTTACTTTTGTCTATTACGTATATTTGTTAATATGTATAATAGCACTATCTTCAGGAGCAATTATCTTAATAGATGAATTAGAAATAGGTTTAATTGTAATCGCAGCATCCATTATTTTCATATTATTCATTACTCTCATTAGAGCTTTATTTGACACTTTTATAAACATCTCTGAGAAACTAGATTACTCAAAGCATATCCTAGCTGAATTACAGCAAATAGAAAGATCTTTGAAAAATCTACAGAATACACAATCTACTTCTACTCAAGATAAAACAAAAATAGTTGACACTAATAAGCAACCAGAAACACCCCAGATTATTGACAAACCTAAGACAGAGGAGGAAGTTGATTTAGAGAATACTATTCTAGGAGAAATTATTGCTGGAAATGATATTCACGCACGACATCTTCTTATGCAGAAGAAAGGCTTATCGCTAAATGCAGCGATTGAGTATATTAACAAAATTAAAGCAGAGATGTAACAAGAGATCGTATCCCAAAATTTCAACCGATAAAGCGAGTGAATAAAAAGATGTAGTTTTAGGCTTGCGAAGCCCGAAAAACCGCAGCATACTAAAGCGTATGTGAGGATTTTGAGAGCAAGCATAACGACAAAATACACTTTTTATTCACTCGCTATCTACTCAAACTTATACTCCTCCGCGCCTCTGAAACCGAGAAGTAACTCCTTGATTTTTAGGCGTTTTTTGCCGGCAATTTGGATGTCGTCAATATAGACAACACCATCTGCGCAGGTTACGCCCATATACTTTTTGCCATCGGAGACTACCCTACCAACCTCTGTAATGCCGTTTTTAGGCTCAAAGTGCACCTCAAAAATCTTTGCACTACCAGCCTCTGCACCATCCTTTGTCAGTCGGCTCCATGCTGCAGGATATGGGGATAGTCCGCGCACGAAGTTTACAATATCCTCACCCTTCTTGCTCCAATCAACAAGGCAATCATCCTTAAAAATCTTTGGCGCTGGGCGCAGATTATCATCGCTCTGAGGCTGCTCAATAGGAGTGATATTACCCTCGGCAATACGATTTACGCTATCAAGGACAAGGTCAGCGCCAATAGTCATCAGTCGGTCGTATAGCGTACCAACTGTATCATTATCAGCTATTTGCTCGCGCACCTGCCCTATTATTGCGCCCTTATCAATCTCATGATTTAACAGAAATGTTGTAACACCTGTCTCGGTATCGCCATTGATAATCGCCCAATTTATTGGCGCAGCACCGCGATACTGCGGCAGTAGTGATGCGTGGAGGTTGAATGTTCCGAAGCGAGGCATAGCCCAAACAACCTCAGGCAACATTCGGAAGGCGATGACAATACCCAAATCTGGATTAAGTTCACGCAATGCCGACAAAAACTCCTCGTCTCGCAACTTCTCAGGCTGCAGAATGGTCTGGATACCCAACTCGCGCGCTGCTACCTTAACATCGCACTCATGAACTTTGAGTCCACGACCAGCCTGGCGGTCTGGAGTTGTAACAACGCCAACGACATTATATCCACCCTCTACCAGGGCTTTGAGTGAGGGTACAGCGAACTCTGGCGTACCCATAAAGACTATACGAATATCCTTAGGATTCATACTACTTTTTCTTAATGATTTTATTCTGCCACTTCTGTGGTAGCTTTGCTACTACCCAATCCTTGCACAGCCTATATTTACCCAGATACCAATCAAAGTCAAGCAATGCAGAGTCATTTGTAGCCTTGTTTGTAAGGTATACGGCAAGTGGGAAGAGTACTATAGACGAAATCCACATACCGAGCAGAGAGCTCCAAGTTCCCTCCTTTGCCATCTTCTCACCCGTCATACTTATAATATAATATATAACAAAGAAGATGACCGAAATAACAATAGGCGTTCCCAAACCTCCCTTGCGAATAATAGCACCCAGAGGAGCACCAACAAGGAAGAAAATGAATATAGAGACTGGAAGTGCCCACTTACGATGCCACTCATTTTTATTGCGATAGAGTTGATTTAGCGCCTCTTTAGATGTAGACTCGTCAAAAGAGAAACTATTTCTTGCTGAGATAGCACTCTGGCGTGCATTGCTATACATCTTTTGCTTCTGTCGTGTTGTAAGCAAAGGAACTGAGTCAAGTAGCAACTTAGCGTATTTTTTCTCCGAACGGTCTACATAAATAGAGTCAGGCGGAGAGATTGCGTCGGGGTCCTTGATAAATATCTGATCTCGCAGAAGAGGGTTGTAGGCTGTGGTTGTTGTTTTATTCACAGCCATCTCAAGCGAGTCAATATTATGCTGCAACTCGTTGATATTCAATGTCTGGCTACTACCACTAAAGAGATTTTCATCCGAGCGTTCAAAGTCAAAACCAGTCATTGGAATTTGACCATCCTGGCGCTCAAAGGTGTGACGACGAAGGGTGCTCTTGGTGTACCACTGACTGCTGCGAGTATGCTCATAAGTAGAACCATTAAAGAGCGTAACAAGCAGGTATCGCTTATCATCACTAAGACGGATATAACCCGAATCGGCTATTGTAGTAGTCATATTTCCGCCAGAGGAGCGATTGTCATAGATAAGTACGCCCGTAAGAAGCTTTGTTTCAGGATTCTGACGCTCCACACGGATACTCATATTATCAATTCCGTTAAAGAAGAGTCCATCCTGAAATTCCAAAGCCTGATTCTGGCGCTGAATATCGTGGATAATGCTAAACATCTTCTTATTAGAATATGGAGCTAAATTATTGATAATAAAGAAACTACCTACAGAAATCAGAAGCACTACAAACACCAATGGGCGAACAATCTTCAGTAGCGACATACCAGCCGATTTCATCGCCAGTAGCTCATAATTCTCGCCCAAGTTACCCATGGTCATAATGGTAGCAAGCAGTACCGCCAACGGCAGACCCATCTGAATCATATTCACCGTAGCATACATAATAAGCTCGATGATTACAGCAGCATCCAAACCCTTACCTACCAAGTCGTCGATATATCGCCACACAAAGTTCATCATCAAAATGAAGATGACGATAAAAAATGTGGCAAACATCGGACCAATATAGGACTTAAGTATCAGTTTATATATTGTCTTCATTATCTATCAATAACTTATTTCGGGTGCAAAGATAATAGTTTTACTAAATATGACAATCGCAAGTGCAAATCATGCCATGCAAAATTAATATAATTTAACGAATTTTCAATATCTGTTTATCGTATATCTTGCGCCCATTATATATTTTGAGGCTTTAATTTATAAGCAGAAAGAGGGCTTTCACTACGATTTTATCTACAACTATAATAAATTGTTTATTTTACTTACATTTTTTAAGTTTGTTTTACAATAAAAAGTCGTATCTTTACCGCGATTAAACATTTCTTAACTTAATTAAATGCTTATGAAGAAATTTTTACTTCTGATCTGTGGTCTGTTTATCTGCTACGCAGCAGGTGCACAGACTATCGTATCGGGTAAGGTTGTTGATGAGGCAAACAAGCCGATTATCGGTGCCTCACTCTTCGTCCCTGGTACGACTATGGGTACAAGCACTGATGTGGATGGTACATTCTCATTCACAACTCGCGGTACCGTAAAACAAATCCAGATTACCTGCATCGGTTACAAGAGTGTTACTCTTGATGCAGCAATCAGTGGAGCAAAGTATGACCTTGGCACAGTTACTCTTGCTGCTGAGGCGCTGGCTATGGAGGATGTGGTAATCACTCAGTCTGTAGCTGTAGCTCGTAAGACTCCTGTTGCAGTATCTACAATCAATCTCGAGGAGCTCGAGTTTAAGATTGGCGGCATGGAGTTCCCTGAGGTACTCAAGTCTACCCCAGGCGTTTACGCTACTAAGGATGGTGGTGGCTATGGTGACTCTAAGATCAACATGCGTGGATTTAAGAGTGCCAATGTTGCTGTTATGATCAATGGTGTGCCTGTAAACGACATGGAGTGGGGTGGCGTCTATTGGTCTAACTGGGCCGGTCTGTCTGACGTAACTCGTTCTATGCAGACTCAGCGTGGTATGGGTGCCTCTAAGGTATCTTCTCCAACTGTAGGTGGTACTATCAACATCGTAACAAACTCTATCGATGCTAAGCGTGGTGGCACAATATCTTACGGTATCGGTAATGACGGTGCTAACACTATGTCACTTAGCCTCTCTACCGGTCTTAACAAGAAGGGATGGGCTATGAGCCTGTTGTTTGCAAAGCGTTGGGGTGATGGTTATATCCAGGGTACAGGCTACGAGGCTTACAACTGGTTTGCTAACATTTCAAAGCGTATCAACACCAAGCATCAGATTTCACTTACCGCTTTTGGTTCTCCACAGACACACAACCAGCGTAAGCCTCTCTATGCAGGTCTTTCAATCCTTGAGTGGGATAAGGTTGCTAAGTGGATGGGTGAGGAGAATAAGTATCGCTACAATGCCATTTACGGTTTTGACAACAATGGCAAGGAGCGCTCATCTATGGTAAACCACTACCACAAGCCACAGATTTCGCTCAACCACCAGTGGCAGATTGACCACAAGTCATCACTCT
>CAJGDC010000014.1 GCA_904502005.1 uncultured Alistipes sp. | reverse complement strand
TACTTCTATTACAATCGGGAATAGTGAACTTCAATTGGGGGTAGTGCATTTTCTGGATGTTCATCTTTAACCTCAATTACTATCCCTAATAGTGTTACTTCGATTGGAAGTTCTGCATTCTATAATTGCACCTCGCTGACAAGTATTACTATTCCTGATAGCGTTACTTCGATTGGATTTTATGCATTCCAAAATTGCACCTCGCTGACAAGTGTTACTATTCCAGATAGCGTTACTGAGATTGGAGCTCAAGCATTCTTCAATTGCACCTCGCTGAAAGAGGTATACTATACAGGCGATTTATCAGCTTGGTGTAAAATTAATTTCAGTAGGTCCGATTCCAACCCAATGCACAATGGAGCAAAACTCTACTTAAATGGGGTTGAATTAACGGAGGTTACTATTCCTTCGGATATGACTGAAATTAAGTACACATTTACAGGTTGCACCTCGCTAAAGAGTGTTACTTTCCATAAACGAGTTACTTCTATTGGAGAGCGTGCATTCTATAAATGCACCTCGCTGACAAGTGTTACTATTCCTGATAGCGTTACTGAGATTGGAGATGAAGCATTCAGATATTGCACCTCGCTGACAAGTGTTACTATTCCTGATAGCGTTACTGAGATTGAATGGTGTGCATTCTATGATTGCAGTAGCCTAAAAGAGGTATATTGCAAGCCGACCACTCCGCCAAGTGGAGGTTCTTATATGTTCTACAACAACGCCTCAGGTCGTAAGATTTACGTACCTCGCGCATCGGTAGATGCATACAAGGCAGCTCAATATTGGAGCGACTACGCCGATGACATCGAGCCGTACGACTTTTAAGGTCTGACGCAGAGATAATATTCAAATGCAGGGGCAATCCCTGCATTTGTTTTTTTGATAGCATTGGCAGGCAAAAAAAGTACAAAAATCTCTCGCTATTTTTATCTTTAGAGTTTATTTGTTATCTTTGTGGAATAAAACGTTTATGTTATGAATATTGTAAAATTTGTCTTTAACCCTTTAGAGGAGAACACCTATGTTGTTTGGGATCAGACTCTGGAGGCTATAATTATAGATGCGGGCAACTCAAACAGCGCGGAGGATGAGCGTCTTGCCGATTTTATTGCCGAGCAGGGGCTTAAGCCCGTCATGGCAGTGAATACTCACGGCCACTTTGACCATATGCTTGGCGTGCAGTTCCTCAAGGAGAGGTTTGGCGTGAAGTTCGCCATGTCATCAAAGGATGACTATCTGCGCAGTATGCTCTCAGAGAACTTTGCCTACTTCTGCTCTGGCACGGTTATGCCAGCGCCAGAGATTGACATTGACCTGGAGCATCAGCCAACCGTCTGCTTTGGCGACACAGAGCTAAAGATTATCCGCACGCCTGGTCACACCCCTGGCGGAGTATGTCTTTACCATCAGCCAACAAAGCAGATGTTTACCGGCGACACCCTTTTCCGTGAGAGCATTGGCCGTAGCGACCTACCAGGAGGAGATTATCACGAGTTGATGCACTCAATTCTTGACCGCTTGATTACCTTGGGCGACGAGGTTACTATCTACCCAGGTCACGCCGAGAAGAGCAATATCGGTCACGAGTCGCTCTACAATCCATTTGTTGTCGAGGCTATTAATGGCGAAATAAACTTCTAACTATGCGTATAGATATTATTACAGTCGTTCCCGAGCTGCTCACCTCGCCGCTCAATGAGTCCATTCTCAAGCGCGCGCAAGAGGGCGGCCATGTAGAGATTGTCGTTCACAATCTCCGCGACTATACAGATGACAAGCGTCGCACGGTAGACGACTACCCTTTTGGTGGCGAGGCGGGCATGGTGATGAAGATTGAGCCTATCTTCCGCTGTATCGAAAAGCTGAAGAGCGAGCGCCACTATGACGAGATTATCTTCACCTCACCAGATGGCATTCGTTACGACCAGCACGAGGCAAACCGACTATCGACGCTCGAGAATATAATTATCCTCTGCGGCCACTACAAGGGCGTGGATTATCGCGTTCGCGAGCACCTTATCACACGCGAAATATCTATTGGCGACTACGTGCTTACGGGCGGAGAGCTTGCTGCAGCGATTATTACCGACTCTGTTGTCCGTCTACTGCCTGGCGCTATTGGCGACGAGGCGTCGGCACTCACAGATTGTTTCCAAGACGATATGCTCGCCCCACCGGTATACACCCGTCCGGCAGAGTTTAACGGCTGGAAGGTTCCGGAGGTGCTCACATCAGGAAACTTCGCCGAGATTGCCAAATGGCAGGACGAGCAGTCATACGAGCGCACAAAGGCACTTAGGCCCGACCTGTTGGAGTAGTTTTAGGCATTAGTTAAAAACAATAGACCCGCAAAAAGTTTTTGCGGGTCTCTTTTCTTATCAATTCGTTGCACTAAAAGTTGCAACCGAGAGTAGCACTCAAACCCCAATGGTCTCCGAATAGTGGGTTTGCGAAAATGCCGCATCCGATAAATAAGTGTTTCTTAACAACAAGGTTTAGAGCTACTTTTAAGCTCACGCTGTGTCTACCGAAGTATGGGTTATAATCACCCTCATCTTTAAAAGGATTACCCTCCTCAAACACCTCATTGCCTGGTGCATCATATGTATATTTACCGGTCAATCCCAGGCTATATGCCGCACCAATAGCCGGGCATAAAAGGACACTCTTACCAAGCTCAACTTTACAAGTGAACATAGCAGGTATTTCTATATACATTGCCTTGGTATTAGTTAGAACAAGGTTCTCTTCAGGAGTATCTCCCCAACCGAGTTCATCAACAAAGGTATACTTTCCTCGGAGATATTGAAAATCAACTCCTGTCTGAAAATACCATCTATTTGTCTTTTGTAATGACACCTCATATATTCCGCCAACATGATAACCAGTTGTGAAGTACCTTTTTGACTCATCATTCAAGAAACTTCCCAAAGTGGCCTTTGCAAATAACGCACCGCCCCTTATACCAAAAATATTCTTAGGTAAATCAACTATTTTCTTACCATATATGCTGGTCATCTTCTCATTGGCCACAGATTTTATCTCCTGTGCATTATAGACAAAAACGGAGCCGCACATTGTCTCGATTTTTATCGTTCCAGTTGGCGTCTTTTCAATAATTTTTCCCTTAATAATTCCGCCATTGTTCAAATAGACAACATCTTGAGTTTGCGCTGTTGCAACCGCTGCAACACCAAACAACATCACCAAAGAGAGTAAAAATTTCTTCATAATAGATAAGTTTATATAGCCTAAGTCGCCTCCATGCTACACCAAAATAAATCTTAGGTCTTTATGCAAAGTTATAAATTATTTTCAATAGTTTCGGAAATCTGCCAGTTTTTTTTTATTTTTGCAATATGAAATATTTTATCATAGCTGGTGAGCCGTCGGGAGATTTGCACGGCAGTAAACTGATGCAGGGCATTGCTCATGAGGATAGCAATGCTCAGTTTTGCTTTTGCGGTGGCGATAGAATGATTGAAGTTGGAGGAGAGCAGGGACTTGTGAAGCACTATAAGGAGATGTCCTTCTTTGGGTTTATGCAGGTACTGAAGAATCTGAAGACCATCTTTTTGCAGATTGATGAGTGCAAGCACGCCATTGAGCAGTTTAATCCAGATGTGATTATCCTTATTGACTACCCATCATTCAATATGCGCATTGCAAAGTGGGCGCATAAAAAGGGTATTAAGGTCTACTACTACATCGCCCCAAAGGTTTGGGCATGGAAGGAGTGGCGAGTAAAGAGTATTCGCAAGTATGTCGACAAGGTGTACACCATTTTTCCTTTTGAGACAGAGTACTTCAAGGGCAAAGGTATTCAGACAACATTCTGCGGCAATCCTCTTGTAGATGACATTGACCAGATGCGTTCAAAGCTACCAAGCCGCGAGCAGTTTATCACTCAGAATAATCTTGACAGCCGCCCTATCGTGGCGTTGCTCGCAGGTAGCCGTATTTCGGAGATTAAAGCCAATCTACCAGACATGGTTGCATTGGCAAAGCTGTTTCCAAACTATCAGTTTATCGTCACTGCTGTACCGTGGATTGATAAAAGCCTTTATGACAGCTACTTATGCGGCTCCGATGTCAAATACCTCTCAAATCAGACCCAGCAGACCCTTGCCCATGCAGAGGCAGCTGTAGTAACATCTGGCACTGCCACACTTGAGACGGCGCTTATGGGGATACCCGAGATGGTTGTCTATCATGTTCCAAAACTATACGAGGTATTACGACCATACGTACTAAAGATACCATATATCTCACTTGTAAACATCAATCTCAACAGAGAGGCAGTGCGAGAGATGGTTTGTGCCAAGTTGAATATTGACGATGCAGCAACAGAGCTACGCTCAATACTCAAAGGTGGTAGTAAACGCGAGAAGATGTTACAGGATTTTGCAGAACTTAGCGCCCTTATTGGCGGTTGTGGTGCTTCACAACGATTTGCCACCGAAATTGTAAAAACGTTAAAATAATTGATAGAGATGAAGATTGTTGTAATTGATAAAAAATCGAGAATATCTATTCGCCCGGACAATGCCGTTTTGCGTAATAATGATGACTTTTATATGCCACATTTTTCGCAGGATATTATCTGCGACTATGGATATGTTGTTCGTATAACTCGCCTAGCAAAGTGCATAGCTAAGAAATTTGCATCACGTTGTTACGACTCTGTCACTGCGGGTGTCACATTCATTGCTCGCGACACTATGCAACAAGCTATTGAGAACGGACTACCTACAGATGAGGCATACTGTTTTGACCACTCAACAGCTATCGGCACCGAGTGGCTTTTGCCTGAGCAGCTAACTGGCGAGTGTTCGCTAAATCTACGTATCGGCGAGGTTAGCAACAGTACAACACACAGCAATATGATAGAGATTATAGACCAATGCCTATCTGATGTATCAAACAAACTTACCCTTAAGACTGGAGATTTAGTCTTCATAGCATCAGACAGTGCTAATAGTGTAAAAGAGGGCGATAATATCAATGTAACAATCAACAATACCACAACTCTTAACTTTCAGATAAAATAATGGAGAAAATATTTGCATTGGCACTAAGCCTTCTACTCATTACGGGGTGTAAAAAAGGCGAGGTTGAACCAAACATTGAGCCTACACCGCAGCCAGAGCCATCAATTACTGAGTATAAAATCGGAGATTTGTACGACAAAGATGGTGTTAAGGGACTCGTATTTAGGGTCTATGAAGATAAATTGTCTGGACTTATAGTCTCTATGACCGAGCCTGAGGATATGAAGTCATGGAGTAGTGAGTTTACCGCCACCGGATGTACAGAGCGTGAATGTGGTGAGTTAAACACCTCAATAATTTATAGCTTGCCTAATTGGCAGAGTAACTACCCCGCATTTGAGTGGTGTAAGAGCCTTGGCAAAGGTTGGTATATACCATCAATAGACGAGCTTCGCGAATTGCTTATAATTGCAAGTGGAAACACTTTTGCACATGCAATTTACAACAATGGTGCTACTCCATTTGCTACAGATTACTACTACCTCTCATCTACAGAGATGGATGAGTGGTGGGTCTATCTTGTAGATGCTAAAACTCAGAAGCAGAGTGCAAACTACAAACAATATACATACCACGTAAGAGCCATTCACACTTTCTAATATGCTATTACACAAAAAGTTAGAGGGGTACAACCTTATTCTGGCCTCGGCATCACCACGTCGCAGGCAACTACTTGCCGAATGCGGATTGAGCTTCACATTGGCTGAAAAATTTGACTGTGATGAGTCTTTTCCATCAGATATGCCTGCGTGTGAAGTAGCTCAATATCTCTCAAAAATCAAGAGCGATGCCTACCCTACTGAGTTAGCCGATAGTGATATTGTTCTTACTGCCGACACTGTGGTTATTGCAGAGGATAAGATATTAGGCAAACCAGCAGATAAAACAGAGGCAACGGCTATGCTCTCTATGTTATCGGCTCGCAAGCATATAGTTACCACGGGTGTGACTATTAGGAGTAAGCGACTATCTCACAGCTTCTCTGTAACTAGTACCGTATCTTTTCGTGCGCTGAGCAATGAAGAGATTGACTACTA
Organism: uncultured Alistipes sp.; assembly: GCA_904502005.1. Classification (GTDB taxonomy): domain Bacteria; phylum Bacteroidota; class Bacteroidia; order Bacteroidales; family Rikenellaceae; genus Alistipes. The sequence continues at coordinate 33,251 of CAJGDC010000014.1, read as the reverse complement.
CATCGAAACATATAAACCATATGACAAGGCGGGTGCATACGGTATTCAAGAGTGGATTGGATATGTGGCTATAGAGGGAATTGAGGGCTCTTTTTTCAACGTTATGGGCCTTCCCGTACAACGACTCTATATGGAATTAGATGCGTTTATTGAGTCAGATTTGCTTAATTCCAAATAAATTCATATCTTTGTAAGTTACTAAACTTAACAACAAACTTATGACACAATTTACACCAACCCAATATAAACTGCTCTGCATAGCTACTAATGAGGAGTTTGAAGATGCAGGTTGGACACTTGATTATAAAGGCTATGATAAACCATCGCTTGTTCGCGCGCTCTATGCGAACAAGCAGCTTACTGTATACGATGACCAGCAGGGTCTATACAAATTCCGTGACTGGTTACCAATAAAGCGAATGCTTAAGTGCGACGCTGCACCTGTAACATATCGCAGTGAGGGGCTGGCTAAGGCTTTAGGTCTTGAGAATCTATACATCACCTTTAACGGATACTTCCCTGAGCGTGGTGCAAAGATGATGACTTGCTCGTTCAAGGAGACCGAAGCATATAGTGTTTGTGCACGCACCGATGAGTCATGCGACAAGATTCTTGTTGTCGCATCTGCTGGAAATACAGCTCGCGCATTTGCGAAGGTCTGTTCGGACAACAACATTCCACTACTGCTCTCTGTTCCAGAGGATAATCTTAATGCGATGTGGTTTACAGAGCCTCTTAACGACTGCGTAAAGCTTATCAGCTGTCGCAAGGGAGGTGATTACTTCGACGCAATACATCTGAGCAATCTTGCTCTCACTTCGCCGATGTTCTATGCCGAGGGAGGTGCGAAAAATATTGCTCGTCGTGACGGTATGGCTACAACTGTACTGTCTGCTGTAACAACTATTGGTCGTATTCCAGACTACTACTTCCAAGCTGTTGGTAGTGGCACCGGTGCTATTGCCGCATGGGAGGCAAATATGCGACTTATTGAGGATGGACGTTACGGAAAGAATATAATGCGACTGATGGTTTCACAAAATGCTCCATTCCTACCAATGTACGAGGCATGGAGAGCAGACTCACGTGCGCTACTTCCGTATGATGACAATCAAGCACGTCATGATGCTGAGGTAATTGATGCAAAGGTACTATCTAACCGTAGACCACCATACTCAATCGCAGGCGGATTGTTTGACGCTTTGAAAGCAACCAATGGAGACATTCTTATGGCAGACAATTTGCAGGCTGCTAAGGCGGCAGAACTTTTCCTGCAAACAGAGGGCATAGACATCCATCCAGCACCGGCAATTGCGCTTGCAACACTTATTGCCGAGGTTGAGAAGGGGAATATTGACAAGAGAGCAACGATTATGCTCAATATTACTGGCGGTGGTGAGAAACGTACTACCGAGGGTAAAGAGTTGTGGTATCTAAAGCCAAGCCTGATTTTTGACCTTGAGCCAAATCAGCAGGATGTAGTTACAAAGGTAGAAGCATTGTTTAAGTAGTATGTATCCTATAAAGTTCAAACCAATACTCAAGCAGCACATCTGGGGCGGCGAGGCACTTCTGGAGATGAAGAAGGGCCAACATATTCGCGTGGACCGAAGTAAAGTCTACGGCGAGAGCTGGGATGTAAGCTGCCTTGACGGCAATATTTCTGTCATATCTAATGGCTTCTTCAAGGGTAACAATCTTCAAGAGGCTATTGAGGTATATATGGGCGAGCTCGTTGGAGAAAGAATCTTTGAGCGTTATGGATTACAATTTCCACTACTACTCAAAACTCTTCACTGCAAGGACAGAACATCTGTACAGGTCCATCCCGACGATGAGATAGCTGCCGAGCGACACGACAGTTGTGGCAAAACAGAGATGTGGTACGTTGTTAGCGCCGAACCAGGCGCTATGCTCCATATTGGATTCAAAGACCCGAAAATCACCCGCGAGCAATATATTGACGCGGTAGCTAAGGGTTCAGTTGCTGATATTATTGAGCCAGTAAGTGTTAAGGCGGGCGATGCATTTCTTATTCCATCAGGAACCGTACATTCAATTTCTGGTGGTGTAACGCTTATTGAGATACAGCAACCCGTAGACCTCACATACAGAATATTTGACTGGAACAGAGTTGATAGCAATGGCAATTCACGCGAGCTACATACCGCCTATGCTGTTGATGCCATAGATTTCACCTCAAACGTTGCGGCATGTAAGCGAGAGTACAAAGCTAGAAAGAATGAATCAGTTGAGATAGTTAAGTGTGACTACTTCACATGTAACATTCTTGAGGTTGAAGGCTCAACAGAGCGTAAACTTGGCGAGTTAGACTCATTTGTTCTCTACTACTGCACTGAAGGTAAGGTAGAGATAATCACAGACGATGGTAGCGAAGTGATTAGCAAAGGAGAGGTAGTACTTATACCTGCAGAAGCCAATGAGATTACAATCTCGGGCAAGGCTACACTGCTTGAGTACTATATCGACTAAGAATGTTAGCTAAGAAAATATTAAAGGGTTGCTCTTGCAACCCTTTTTCTATTAGTAAAGATACTTTTCTACAATCGGCAATAGTACCGCAGTGCCAAAACCCGTAAGAGCCATAGCCAGTCCAGACATTGCACCCTCTACGGCCCCCAATTCGATAGCCCTAGCTGTTCCTATACCGTGAGAAGCTGCTCCCAAAGCAAAACCACGTGCCATAGGGTCATTTACACCAACAAGAGCTAATAGCTTAGGGCCACAAATACTTCCTAACACGCCAGTGCAAAACACAACCACCGAAGTCACTGCAACATGACCACCAAGAGGCTCGCTAACTGCAATAGCAATAGGCACAGTGACTGACTTTGGGGCGATAGAGGTGATAATATCTCGCTCCATGCCAAACATAAGTGCAATACCTACGACCAAACCAATACCAACAATACAACCTGCAAGTGTGGCACCTACGACTGGCATAGTAGCCTTTTTAAGCCTTTCAACCTGCTCGTACATGAGGTAGCCAAGGGCAACAACTGACATTCCAAGAGCGAAGTCTAACAGCGCCACAGATTGTTTATAATGGCTATAGTCAATATTTGCTGTCTTTAAGAAAATAATCACAGCTACAGCCGTCAGCAGCACTGGATGCAGCAGCATAAACTTAGTCTTGCGGAAGATAAATCCGCTGAGTAAAAATATGCCGACCGTAAGCGTTAGCAAAAATAGCTCTGAATGTATCACTGTATCAACCATTTCCTTTACGATTTAAGAGTTGAAACACCCACCCTACTGCCACAATAACACCGGCGGTACTAATCAGCGTAGCCACAACAATAGCCCAAATATTCTCCATAATCACACCATAAGAGTCGATAAGCCCAACACCAAAGGGTACAAAGAATAGCGCCATAGTACCTAGTAGAAACTTAGCTGCCCCTCGCACCGTCTCCCCCTTAACCACGCCACAACATAGTAGCGTAAAGAGCAGTAGCATACCGATGATATTACCCGACAGATAGCCATTAATTGCTATTGACAGACAATTACCAACAAGCCAGCAGGCGAGGATAACAAAGAGCCCTTTCATTACTTAACAGGCATTATGAAGAATAAGAACTTTTGACTCTTATATGGTATTCTGTACTGCTCAAGAGGTATTGCACCCCAGCTATCCTCGCAGACAATACCAGACTGCGCCTTATCAATATTCACATAGGTATTACCGTCAGCCTCAAGTAGCTGTGGGAACTTGCGATAGTCGTGTGAATGGATATCAATCTGACTCATTGGATATGGAATAGCTGTTGCAGAGAATGGCTGCTCAGAGATAACCTTAAGACCCGTACCAGCCTGGTCGGTAATAGTCCAATATCTCAAATCGCAATGTGCACCAGACTCCTGAGGGCGAGAGTATGTCATAGAGAACTGCTCATCAACACTCTGACGATATATTCCCACAGGTGTACCACTCTTACGATCCGCATAGCTCTCTGTTGCACCTGCGCCATAGAACTCTATATTATTAAAGATATCTGGCATAGCGAACTCTACACCAAAGCGAAGCATACCCTTAATATCAAACTTTGGTTTGCCAGCCTTCATACTCATGCAAGCTGAAATATATCCATCACCATCAATCTCATATCTCATCTTAACCTGCATACCAATTTCGGCATAACTATACTCAGCCGTAACAACTACCAGTTCGCCCTCTGTATGCATAAGGAACAAGTCCATATATGTTTCAGCATTTCTAAACGCCTTCCAAGAGTGGTAATATACAGAGTTTGCATGACGCTTACGCACACCGTAGTCGTTCTCAGTCATTGCACGATAGAACTGAGGGAAGATAGGTTTTGAAATCATCTGCTTACCGTTGTAGATATAGCTACACAAACGACCTCTACCATCAAATGACACCTTAAAGTCAGCACCAGTAATAGTACGACTCTCCAAGTCGATAGCAGGTGCGGCCTTTGGCATATCCATTCTCATCTGCTGCTTGATATTAGCAGCATAATCCATTGCTTTTACAACAAACTGGTTATACGCCACGCAGTGTCCAGTCTTAAGTAGTGGCTCATCACTCTTAAGAGTATAACGAACAGTAAGAATAACCTCACCATTTAAGCGATTAATATCTGCCTGCTTATATCCCAGTTGTACATTCATACGCATCTGTGCAGGAACATTAAGTTCATCAACCATTCCAGAGAGCTTTTTCACTCCATTTTCAGACAACTCCCACTCAAGGCGATAGTTATCTGTTGCACGGAACATATGCTCATTATAGACCTCTACAATACCATTAACAACATCCTTAGCGTATGTCCATATATTCTGATACTGATGCCATACCTCACGAGCACTTGGATGTGGCTTGCGAGAAGCAGAGATAAAACCATTATTACAGAATGTTTCGTCACTTGGGTCATAATCATTATAGCAACCTCCATAGCGATAGAATGTGACGCCTGTCTTAGGGTCCTTCCAAGCCAGAGCCTGGTCGACAAAGTCCCAGATAAAGCCGCCCTGATAGCTTGGATACTTACGAATTAAATCCCAGTACTCCTTAAGACTACCAACAGAGTTGCCCATTGCATGTGAATACTCACACTGGATAAGCGGGCGAGTTGGCTTGCCATTCAGATACTGCTCACACTCATCATATGATGCATACATCGGACACTCAATATCAGAGTTATAGTTCTTTGGAATATCTTTATATGACATGTGTGATGCCTGCTCGTACTGTACAGGGCGTGTCTTATCATAACTCTTAATCCAATCATAGCAAGCATGGAAATTCGCTCCATTACCAGCCTCATTACCGAGGCTCCATACAATCACTGATGGGTGGTTATAATCACGAAGAACAACACGCTGATTACGAGCAAGATGTGCATCCTTATAATCCTCTCTATGGGCAAGGCTCTTATCGCCATAACCCATACCGTGCGACTCAACATTCGCCTCGTCAACAACATAAATTCCATACTTATCACATAGGTCGTACCATAGTGGAGAGTCTGGATAGTGACATGTGCGGACAGCGTTGAGATTATGTTCCTTCATAATCTTAATATCGCGAACCATATCCTCGTATGTAAGTGCATATCCTCGTTCTGGATTCATCTCATGACGATTGGCACCCTTTACAAGTATAGCCTTACCATTTACAAGTAGCTGATTATTCTTTATCTCAACACTTCTAAATCCAACATTAAATGCCGCTGCCTCGCTCGCTGTAGCAACAGTTAGCTTATAGAGATAAGGTATCTCTGCGCTCCACGCCTTGACATCCTTCATCTCTACCACATCGCTTGCCTTACCAGCCTTTGGTGCAAGTCGATTTTTATAATGCGATTTTCCTTCTGCATCAACAAGCTCAACATCAACCCACTTAACACCAGGTGTAACATCGACATTCAGATTCAGTGCGCCATCTTGATAGTCGTTTGCAAGTAGGGCTGTAAACTTAACATCCTCAATATGGGCCTTATCACGAGCATAAATATAGCAGTCGCGTGCAATACCACTCAAACGCCAAAAATCCTGATCCTCAAGATATGAGCCATCGCACCAACGATGAATCTCCATAGCAAAGAGGTTGCGCTGACCTGCTTTGAGATACTTAGTAATATCAAACTCGGCTTGCAGCTTACTATCCTCACTGTAGCCAACCATCTTACCATTTACCCATAATTTGAGATTTGATGTCGCGGAGCCTATATGTACAAAAATTTGCTTACCCTTCCACTCTGCAGGCACATCGATATAACGACGATAAAGGCCTCGGTGATTATTATATTGAGGCACTCTAGGTGGGCAATCCTCAAAGACATTATCCCACGCATATCCTTTGTTGCTATATACAGGGTCGCCATAACCATTTAGCTCCCAAAGTCCGGGAACGACCATCTTATTCCACTTTGAGTCATCATAATTCAATGAGAAAAACTCCTCTGGATAGGCATCTGTTAGACTCTTAAACCACACAAAGTTCCACTCGCCCTCTATGGTCTGATAGTTTGACGAGTTGCGATAACAACTACCCGGAACAGCCTTGTCGGCAGTAGGATAAACAATAAAACTAGAACGCATTGCTGCTCTATTCACCTCCACGACCTTCGGATTCTGATGCGGAAAAATCACACCAGTTGCATGAGCAGAAAAAGCACTTAACAATGCCAATAAAAAAAGACTCTTTTTCATAGTTTTAGGAATTTTCTACAAAGATAGTAAAATATTTCATAGCGTAAAATTTTGCAAGGTCAAAAAGTTTACTTACCTTTGCCACCGCTTACGAGCACTTGTTTGAGCTGTGGTGTAATGGTAACACAGCAGATTTTGGTTCTGTCGTTCTGGGTTCGAGTCCCGGCAGCTCAACACACAAAGGCACCCGAAAAGGTGCCTTTGTTGTTTTTTGTGATAGATTGGCATAGCCATAGGCTATTGTTAAAATGGACGTTTTGCACTTTTGAGCAAGCTCAAATGCAAACATCCATTTTAACACCATCTGCGATGGTATGCCAAACTGACAAAAAGTTGTGCTGTCGGGAGTTGGAAGGGTTACCTCGGTCGTGATTTTCCGCACCGCGCGCAGGCGCGACTACGGCACTCCCTCGGTGATGACACGCAGTTGTCATCAACTGCGTGTCATTCGAGTCCCTTGTTTGTGCTATTTGGCATAGCATAAAACTATTGTTAAAATGGAAGTCTTGCTCTTTTGAGCCAGCTCAAAGGCACACTTCCATTTTAACACCATCTGCGATAGTATGCCAATCTGTCAAAAAGTTGTGCTGGCGTGTGGTGGAAGGGTTACCTCCTCGGTTATCTGAAGCTAACGTTTATTTAAAAAGCGGTCACGAGATACTATATAGCGAACATGCGTTCCGCTACCGATGAGCGTTTCGCCTTCGTAAGCCTCGATAGCAAAGGTTAATTTACGACCCTCCACGGCCGTAAGAGTGGCGGTAGCAGTAACTGTTGTTCCAATAAAAGAGGGTTTGAGATGGCTCGTTTCAATATGTGAGCCAACTGTTGTCTGTCCATCTTCAAGGTGCGGTGCAACGGCATTCATTGCAGCATTCTCCATAAGAGCGACCATTGCAGGTGTTGCAAGTACCTCCATATCGCCCGAGCCAAGGGCAATGGCTGTGTTTGTCGAATCAACCACTGTAGTTGATGTGTATACAAGTCCAATATTCATAATATTTGTCTATTTTTTCACCACAAAGATACTACTTTATTGGTGATTTCGTTATCTTTGCAGATTGAAGTATGAAAATTTTTCGCTACATACTAGCTCTAGCGTTAATCTTTGTAGCCTATAATACAAGTGGACAGCGCAGGATAAGAGAGCGAGCATATTGGCACAGCGAGTGGGTGGTAGAGAATGGAGACTCTATTCCGATATTTCACATCACACCTATTCGAAAATATGCCCGTAAGCCGGACATGCGTCGTTATGCCCGTATGGTAAGGGCGGTAAAGCGTGTCTACCCCATTGCCGAGGAGGCCAAAACACTTATGGCAAGTATGGAGCAGGAGCTGCTTGCGCTACCAAACAAAAAACAGCAGAAACTATACATCAAGGGAATAGAGAAGCGACTTGTACGTGAATATACTCCAGTAATCAAAAAGATGACAATCTACGACGGTAAGGTTCTACTCAAACTAATTGACCGTCAAGTAGATAATACCGCTTTTGAGATAATTAAAGAGTTTCGCGGAGGTTTCGAGGCTGGTATGTGGCAGGCGCTTGCCAAAATCTTCGGCAACAATCTTAAAACCGACTACGACCCTGAGAAGGATGACCAACTTCTTGAGCGTATTGTAACTCTCTACGAGAAGGGTCTATTATAACATCATCGCAACTCTACAACAGCGAGTCCATTAGGCACTGGTCGTTCACCTGAGCGGTCCGATGGACGATTTATAGTCTCAAAATCACCAGTAGCAACCTCAATGCTAAAGCTACTACTTCCACCGCCATCAAGATTTATCGCATCATAAGCGCCTAATCGTTTGAATATCTGCGCCATATCAGCATACGACAATCCATTTGAATACTCTTTACGGCGACCATCGGCAACCAAAATAAACAGGCGCTTACCATCACGAGTAACACCGACTGCAGTGCGTGGCTCAAGGCGAGTGGAGCGACTCTGTCGAACCCCGTTATCAAGGAGCATTTGACGACCAGAGACAGCCTCTCGGATAAGGCTCTTATCAAGCAACTCATACTCCGCCACACTCATGCAGCGAGCAGTACCATCAGCGAGAAGTGCAAAGACAGTTGTTTGGTCATCATAACTTCCCTTTATACACTTACCATTGCGGTAGATGACACCGCACGGCATTTGGTTTGTACGAATATGAAAAAAGTCGGCATTAACACCTGCTAATACCTTAATGTTTGGTCGATTAGCCTGCATAGCCTCAAGATGAGCTGACAGCGGAGCCTTAGCGGTCATTTGTTCCTCTGAAACAGATATAGAGCTATCTTTATCATCGGCTGTAGTTGCTGCGAGTGTGATCTTATTTGTTAGACGTACATCAAGCAGATAAATTTTAGTAGGCAGACTGTTACCCTTTCCGTCTGTAACGGTGTAGTCCATAGTGGCCACCTCCACCCCTTTAGTTAACTTCGTTAGCGGCACAACTGCTCTTTTTGAAGCGGAGCAAGAGAGAAAAAGCGATGCAAAAAGTAAGATAATAAGTTTCATACTACAAATGTACAAAAATTTTTCGTATCTTCGCGCCGTTATAGTGACTAATAATAAATTATACTAAAAATATGTTTGAAAATTTAACCGAGAAACTTGAACGCTCGTTCAAAATCCTCAAAGGTGAGGGCAAAATCACCGAGATTAACGTTGCCGAGACCCTCAAAGAGATTCGTCGTGCGCTCATTGACGCTGATGTGAACTACAAGGTGGCAAAGAGCTTTACTGACGAGGTAAAGAACAAGGCTTTGGGCATGAATGTCCTTACTGCCGTTAAGCCTGGTCAGATGCTCACAAAGATTGTGCGCGATGAGCTTGCTGCACTGATGGGTGGTACCGCTACTGACATTAAGTTGGAGGGCAACCCTGCCGTTGTACTTATTGCAGGTCTTCAGGGTTCTGGTAAGACAACTTTCTCGGGCAAGCTAGCCGCATTTATCAAGAGCAAGAAGGGTCGCCAGGTGCTGCTCGTTGCTGGTGACGTATATCGTCCTGCAGCGATTGACCAGTTAAAGATTCTCGGTCAGCAGATTGGTGTAGAGGTATATACAGAGGAGGGAAACAAAAACCCTGTTCAGATTGCTCAGAACGCTATTGCCTATGCTCGTCAGAAGAACATCAATACTGTAATCGTAGATACAGCGGGTCGTCTGGCTGTAGATGAGGCGATGATGGTTGAGATTACAGCTATCAAGGCTGCTGTAAACCCATCGGAGACCCTCTTTGTTGTCGACTCAATGACTGGTCAGGATGCAGTAAATACTGCTCGTGAGTTCAATGACAGACTTGACTTTGATGGCGTAGTACTGACAAAGCTCGATGGTGATACTCGTGGTGGTGCAGCTATCTCTATTCGCTCTGTTGTAAATAAGCCTCTGAAGTTTATCTCAAGTGGTGAGAAGATGGATACCCTGCAGGTGTTCCACCCAGAGCGTATGGCAGACCGTATTCTTGGCATGGGTGACGTTATCTCGCTCGTAGAACGCGCACAGGAGCAGTATGATGAGGAGGAGGCTCGCAAACTCAAGAAGAAGCTTGTCAAGAATCAGTTTAACTTCAACGATTTCCTTGGCCAGATTGCTCAGATTAAGAAGATGGGTAATCTCAAGGATCTTGCCTCTATGATTCCAGGCATGGGCAAGCTACTTAAGGGTGTAGAGTTTGGCGATGATGTCTTCAAGCAAACAGAGGCAATCATTGGCTCAATGACTCCTGAGGAGCGTGAACACCCAGAGATTATCAACGCACGTCGTCGTGAGCGTATTGCAAAGGGTTCTGGAACTACTATCGCAGATGTAAATCGTCTACTTAAGCAGTTTGATGATATGCGTAAGATGATGAAGATGGCAGCTGGTGGCAAGATGGGCATGCCTAAGGGAATGCCACGCGGTTTCCGCCGATAATAAATTGCAGCTAATAGCTAACAGCATAATAACAGAAATATGCATAAGAGTGGTTTCGTAAATATTATAGGCAACCCTAACGTAGGCAAATCAACACTGATGAATGCCCTGGTAGGTGAGCGTTTATCCATCATAACATCTAAGGCGCAGACTACCCGCCACAGAATTATGGGTATTGTTAATGGTGACGATTTTCAGATTGTATACTCTGACACCCCGGGAATTCTGAAGCCTAACTACAAACTTCAGGAGTCAATGATGAAGTTTGTCAAGGGGGCAGTTTCTGATGCCGATGTGATTCTCTACGTCACTGACACAGTTGAGCAGCCAAGCGACCGCAATAGCGAGATTCTTGAGAAGATTGCCCTCAGTGGCACCCCTGTACTGTTAATTATCAACAAGATTGACCTAACAACACAGGAGAAGCTTGAGGAGCTTGTCTCATTTTGGCAGCAACGACTGCCTCAGGCAACTATAATACCAGCATCGGCTCGCGAGGGATTTAATATTGGCGGAATTTTTGACCGCATACTTTCACTCATTCCTGAGGGGGAACCTTTCTATCCAAAGGATACTCTTACCGACAAAACTCTGCGCTTCTTTGCATCGGAGATTATCCGCGAGAAGATTCTACTTACCTACGACAAAGAGATACCATACTGCTGCGAGATTGAGATTGACTCCTATAAGGAAGAGCCGGCTATTGACCGCATAAGTGCAACCATTTATGTTGCTCGCGACTCTCAGAAGGGTATTGTAATTGGTCATAAGGGTGAGAAACTAAAGAAGGTTGGTCAGGCTGCACGTCAAGACCTTGAGAAATTTCTTGACAAAAAGGTATTCCTACAGCTATTTGTAAAGGTTAATGACGATTGGAGAAACTCTGACCGTCAATTACGTAGATTCGGATACGAACTAGAGTAAGATGCAGAGACTAAGGCTCTACATACTACTACTTGTGGCAGCCACACTCATGGGCTCGTCAAAGGTCAGTGCGCAGTATAATCGCGAGTATTTCTTCTGGGTCGGTCGTCAGCAGATGATGGAGAATGAGTTTACCGAGGCAATTCGTACTCTCAACGTCCTCCTTCGTTTTGACGACGATGCCCATGAGGGTTATTTTCTGCGAGGTATTGCGAAGTACAATCTTGACGACCTTATCGGCGCAGAGGCGGACTTTACTATCGCTATTGAGAAGAATCCGGTCTTTACCACAGCCTTTACATACAGAGCCATAACACGTTCTCGACTAGGCAATTACGATGATGCACTTAAAGATTTCCGCGAGGCTATTGATCTTCGTCCCGACCTTCCCAATCCCTATTTTAGTCGTGGCGTTACAAGGTTACTAAATCAGCAATTTAAGGATGCTATCTCAGACTTTGACAACTTTATTAAGTATGAAAAGAAGGTCTCAGATGCATACCTTAATCGTGGCATGTGCTACCTCTATCTTAAGGATACTGTGAGAGCATATGAGGACTTTAATACTGCAGTTAAGACAAATCGCGAGAATCCTGTGTCATATAACCGTCGTGGTTCTTTATATCTTGAACAGCAACGCTTTGACGAGGCAGAAGCAGACTTTAATAAGGCAATCGAGTGCGACTCTACCCTACCTCTGTCATTCTTCAATCGTGCATTGGTCTACAACTACACCTCTCGTCCTCAGCTATCACTTGCGGACCTTGACAAGGTGATTGAGTTGGACTCTACAAGTTCAATCACCTATTTCAATCGAGCAATTATCCGTAGCAATATTGGCGACTACAATCGCGCTCTTGAAGATTATAACAAAGTGGCTCAGTACTCACCCAATAATGTATTGGTATACTACAACAGAGCTATACTCAAGACCCAACTCGGTGAGATTAAGCAAGCTGTAGAGGACTATAGTCGTGCTATCGAATTATACCCAGACTTTGCAAATGCCTATCTCGGCAGAAGTCATTTAAGACATCTATTACGCGACAATGCCGGGGCTAAGCGAGATAAGCAGACTGCCGAGCGCAAGATTGCAGAGTATCGCTCAAAACTTAGCGACAGCACCTACTCTATTTATGCCGACACAACACAGAAGTTCAATCAACTACTCGCCTTTGACAGTAAGATTGCAGGTTCATCATTTGAGCGCATAAAGAGCCGAAATAGTGAGCGTGGTGATAATATGACGCTACTGCCACTCTATCGCTTTACTATGCGTAACCGGGACTCTATAGATATGGAGCAGAGCACCCGTCAATTCCACAGCCAGAGGGCCGAGGATTTTATCGCTGCAATTGATAACCCACTGTTGCAAATCTCTCGCCAAGAGACAAATATTACACCTGATTCATTAGTGATTCTCAACCACAACTACCGTGAGCAGGTCAAGAGGGCTACTGGTGATGACGCATGGAAAACTCTATTCCAGATGGCAATTAGCGAGTCGCTAATCAAGCAGTACACCAATGCGGTAAATACCTACTCTCAGGCTATTGCGCTCAATCCGTCAAATCCATTCCTGTATCTAAATCGCGCTGCGACACAAGCGGAGATGATAGACTTCATATCATCTATAGATAACGGCTACCATCGTATGTCGATTGAGAGCGATCCTGCTCGCCGTCTACACAACTCGCACACACGAACATATGACTATAGCGAGGCTATTTCAGACCTTAACAAGGCTATCAAACTACAACCAAGCTTTGCATATGCATACTATAATCGAGCAAATCTATACGCACTTTCTGGCATGCTCCCCGAGGCGGCAGATGATTATACAAAGGCTATTGAGTTAAACCCTCACTTTGCTGAGGCATACTATAACCGAGGTCTACTTCAGATATATATGAAAGATACTCGTAAGGGCTGCCTCGATATTTCAAAGGCAGGTGAACTAGGCATTACAGAGGCATATCAAGTACTTAAAAATTACTCAAACTAAAAAACATAAAGTATTATGACTCAAACAATTCGTAAAAATCTCAACGACTACGGCTGGGCTCGTTGGACTGCAATGGTTCTCATTGCACTGATGATGCTCTTTGCCCACATGTTCGTTGATGTAATCTCTCCAATCAAGGAGTTGATTCAGACTCAGCGTGGCTGGACTTCAGACATCTTCGGCACTTATGCCGGCTCTGAGTACCTGCTTAATGTATGGGGCTTCCTTATTGCTGCGGGTATTATCCTTGACAAGATGGGCATCCGCTTCACAGGTCTTGCATCTGCAACAATTATGATTATCGGTGCAGCAATTAAATTCTATGCTGTTTCAGAGCTATTTATAGGTTCAGGTCTTGAAAATTGGCTCAGCAGCTGGTGGACTTCATTCCCTGCATCTGCAAAGCTCGCAAGCTTCGGTTTTATGATTTTCGGCTGTGGTTGCGAAATGGCAGGTATCACTGCCTCAAAGGCTATGGCAAAGTGGTTTGAGGGTAAGGAGATGGCGCTTGCAATGGGTCTTGAGATGGCACTTACACGCGTGAGTGTATTCCTTATCTTTACAATCTCTCCTCGCCTTGCAGGTATTGGTGGCGCTAACCCATCAGTTGTTCGCCCAGTGGCATTCTGCTTGGCTCTTCTATGCATTGGTCTTCTTTTCTACTCAATCTTCTGCATTATGGATAAGAAGCTTGATAAGCAGACCGGCGTAGCAGATAATACCGACCCAGAGGAGGAGTTTAAGTTCTCAGATATTGGTAAGATTTTCAGCAGCAAGCTCTTCTGGATTGTAGCAATGCTCTGCGTACTCTACTACTCAGCCATCTTCCCATTCCAGAAGTTCGCAGCCAATATGCTTCAGAGCAACCTCGGCCTTGATGCAACTACTGCAGCAGATATCTTCCGTTGGTTCCCTATCGGAGCAGCGTGTGTCACTCCATTCCTCGGATGGTATCTTGACAAGAAGGGTAAGGGTGCTACTATGCTCATTCTCGGTGCGTTGTTAATGATCGTATGTCACACTGTCTTTGCACTCGTACTACCTGCAGTTCCAAGCAAAGTTATTGCTTATAGTGCTATCATCCTGCTTGGCGTGTCATTCTCGCTTGTACCAGCAGCTCTTTGGCCATCAATTCCAAAGATTATGGATAAGCGCTTCCTCGGTAGCGCATACTCGCTTATCTTCTGGGTACAGAACTTCGGCCTTAGCTTCACCCCAATGCTTATCGGCTTTGCACTTGAGAAGACAAATCCAGGTGTTGCAGAGGCTTTGGCAGCAGGTGAGGCTGTAAGCTATAATTATACTGCACCAATGCTCGTATTCGTAGGTCTTGGTGTATTGGCACTTCTTTTTGCTCTCTATCTTAAGGCTGACGACCGCCGCAATGGCTACGGTCTGGAGCTCCCAAATGTAAAGGAGTAAATATTCAGATATAAGCTAACGAAGGTAGTAAGTTTTTGTTTTTCGCAAAAATTTACTACCTTTGTCATTATGAAAAATCAGACTACATATCGTTACCAAGTTGCTACGCAGAATGTAGACTTTACTCTGCGTGCATCTATTGATTCATTGGGAAACTATATTCTCAACACTGCAGGCATTGATGCTCAGGGCAAGGGCTTTGGCGTAGACACCCTCTCTCCAAAGAATCTTACTTGGGTGCTTTCAAAGCTTGTTATTGAGATAGACTCTCGTCCAGAACAGTTCAGCGAGTTTGACCTTACAACATGGGTAAACAAGAATACAAGACTTGTCTCTACTCGTAACTTCACGCTGTCGGATACGCAGGGAAATGTGTTTATTCGCTCTCTTTCACAGTGGTGCATGCTTGACCTCACAAGACGTGCTCCAGTAGACCTAAATACAATTGAAGATTTTTACGCTCCATATATTAGTGAAGTTGAGAGTCCATGCGAGCTGCCGCTGCGTCTGAGGGCTATAGCTCCGGAGGTTATTATGGAGCACAAGGTCGCATATAGCGATATTGACTTCAACTGCCACATGAACACCATGCGCTACATCGGACTGATGCTTGATATGGTTGATATCGAGCAGCTTAAGAGCAACCGCCCAATGAGAATTGATGTCCATTTTATCGCTGAGTGTCTCTATGGTCAGATAATCAAGGTGGGCATGCAGAATTTTGATAATCAGACTCT
Organism: uncultured Alistipes sp.; assembly: GCA_904502005.1. Taxonomy (GTDB): domain Bacteria; phylum Bacteroidota; class Bacteroidia; order Bacteroidales; family Rikenellaceae; genus Alistipes. Next base: position 17,542 of record CAJGDC010000014.1, on the reverse strand, counting down.
GTTTGAAATTACGCGCGACGATGGAGTTGTTGCTTGTCGTGGTGCATTTAGCTGGAGATAGAGTATGAAGATTGTCATTTTAGGACCTGCGCATCCATATCGAGGTGGACTTGCATCTATAATGGAGACTATGGCGCGCGAGTATATCCGTCGCGGCGATGAGGTGAAGATATACACCTTCTCGCTACAATACCCGTCGTTGCTATTTCCCGGAAAGAGTCAAACCGTGGATACCCCAGCGCCAGAGGACCTAAGTATTGAGCGTGTAATGAACACCTGCAACCCAATAAATTGGATCGTTCTTGGCAACCGACTCCGCAAGGAGGCCCCTGATATGATTCTGATGAAGTACTGGACACCATTTATGGCTCCATGCTTCGGCACTATCTGCCGTATAGCGCGACAAAACGGGAAAACAAAGGTAGTTTGCCAGATTGACAACGTTGAGCCTCACGAGCATCATATTACCGACCGTCCATTTAACCACTACTATCTCGGTGCCGTTGATGGTTTTGTATATATGTCTGAGCAGGTAGGTGGCGAACTGAAACACTACACCTCTGCCCCAGCGCTCTTCTCACCACATCCTATGTTCTCGAACTTTGGACATCGTGTAGAGCGAGCAGATGCATGCAAAAAGCTCGGGCTTGATGCAGAGTGCAACTATCTTCTCTTTTTCGGACTAATACGCGAGTATAAGGGGCTTGATCTACTCCTTGAGGCATTCAAACATGTAAATAAAGATAATCTAAAGCTCATCGTAGCAGGAGAATTCTACGAAAGTAAGGAGAGATACGAGCCACTCTTTGAGGCGTTGGGTGAGAGGGTAATTCTTCACGACAGATTTATCGCCGATGCTGATGTAAAGTACTACTTCTCCGTTGCCGATGCCCTCGTACTACCATACCGCACCGCCACCCAAAGTGGAGTTACACAGATTGCATACAACTTCTTCACTCCGATGATTGTTACAGATGTGGGTGGACTGCCAGAGATTGTACCTGACGACAGAGTTGGATATGTTACTCCATCAACTGTGGATGGTATTTTAGAGGCAATCAAGAGTCTATATGAGAATGATAATCTCGAGCGTTTTCGTAAAAATATAGTCAAGGAGCGCAAACGCTTTAGCTGGAGTACAATGTGTGATAAGATTGTAGAGGTACTTGACAAATGTAGATAGTTTTCCACATACTGTAAGATAAAAAGTGTACGGCTATACAGGACTTTGGAGTTCTAAATAGCCGTACACTTTTGTTATACTCACTTCAATTTGCATATTATGTAAATTATTACTACTTTTGTAACGTATTGTTTATATATAAGTAAATATAAATTTAACACACCTTTATGGCAATAAATATCAAATTAGCGGCGTTAATGGCAAAGAAGCAGATATCGCTTACGGAGTTGGCGGAGAAGATAGGAATTACGCAGGCGAATTTATCAATTCTCAAGACCGGCAAAGGTCGTGCTATTAGATTTTCCACCCTTGAGGCTATATGCAAGGTGCTCAAGTGTCAGCCGGGCGATATTCTCGAGTTTGAGAAGTAGATTTATTGAAAAAAATTTGGAAAATTCGTGGGGGGGGGTAAATTTGCACCTGAATCGCGATTTTTATAGGTTAATGGGCAAACAGTAACCCAAAAAAACAAAATGTTTAACTAATACTTACAAGATGAGAAAACTTTTCATGTCAGCACTTGCAGCGCTTGTTGCATTTGCAGCGGTGGCTCAGATGAGCAATCGCCCTGCTTATCCTGTACTTCCACAGGATGAAGCAGTTAGAACTGGTCAGTTGGAGAACGGTATGAAGTACTACATCCGTCACAATGACAAGCAGAAGGGTCTTGCAGACTTTTACATCATCCACGACGTTGGTGCAATTCAGGAGGAGGATAACCAGCAGGGTCTGGCACACTTCCTTGAGCACATGGCATTTAACGGTACAAAGAACCTGCCAGGCAAGATGCTTATCGAGTATCTTGAGAAGATTGGTGTAAAGTTCGGTGCTAACCTCAATGCCGGTACTTCATGGGACTACACTCAGTACCTTATCAAGGATGTTCCAGTATCACGTCAGGGTGTTATTGACACAGCTATGCTCATTCTGCACGACTGGTCACACTTTATCACTCTTGATCACAGCGAGATTGACAAAGAGCGTGGTGTAATCAAGGAGGAGCTTCGTACTCGTGATGGTGCCTCTTGGCGTTCAACAATCAATCTGCTCAAGACCCTGTTTAAGGGTACAAAGTACGAGCATCGCAACCTTATCGGCCACCTTGATGGCCTACAGAACTTCAGCTACGACGACATCAAGAGCTTCTACCACAAGTGGTATCGCCCAGATTATCAGGCAGTAGTTGTTGTTGGTGATATTGACGTAGACAAGATTGAGGCACAGGTTAAGAGTCTCATGGCTGACATTCCTGCCCCTGCAGTTGATGCGGCAACCAAGGAGGTTATTACCGTACCAAACAACCAGGAGCCTATCGTATCCATCTTTGAGGATCCTGAGATGGTTGAGAGTGACATCGCCCTCTACATCAAGCGTGCAGCTATGCCAAAAGAGATGCGCAACACTATTGTAGCTGAGCAGGTTTCACTTATCAACATTATCGGTAGCACAATGGCCAACGCTCGTCTTGCAGAGATTGCCGCTAAGCCAGATGCTCCATTTACAAGCGCATACATCAGCAACGGCGGTGTAGGCATCTGCCCTACTCTTGACGCCCTTACACTTGGTGTAAACACTAAGGATGGTGGCCTTAAGGCTGGTTTTGCTGCAGCACTTACAGAGCTTGAGAGAATCCGCCGCCACGGCTTTACTGAGGGTGAGTTTGAGCGTGCAAAGGCTCAGGTTCTTCGTCGTGAGGAGCAGGCTTATAACAACCGCAACGACAGAATGAACGGTCAGTATGTTCAGCGTTACCTCTCTGCATTCCGTAGAGGCACTGCATTCCCATCTGCTGAGATTGAGTGGAAGACCGACAGCGTTATTATCTCTCAGATGCCACTTGAGGCTGTAAATCAGGTATATGCAAAGTACGTAACCGATCACAACAATGTAATTATTGCTAACGCTCCTAAGAAGGATGGCGTAGTAAACCCTACTGAGGCTGATGTTCTTGAGGTTCTCAAAACTGTAAAGGCTTCAGAAATAGCTCCATACAAGGATAATACCGTTAAGGTTCCTCTTATTGACAACGTTGCAGCACTTAAGGGCTCAAAGGTTAAGAAGGTGGCTCAGAATGCAACCCTTGGCACAACAGAGTGGACCCTTAAGAACGGCGTTAAGGTTATTGTTAAGCCTACAACTTTCAAGGCTGACGAGGTAAACATCCGCATGGTTGCACAGAGTGGTGTAAGTAACCTCTCTGATGAGGATTACTACACTGGTAAGTACCTCTCTATGGCTATGAGCCAGATGGGTGTTGGTAAGTTCTCTTCTACCGAGCTTCGCAAGCAGCTCTCTGGTAAGAGCGCATCAACTGCAGTATCTCCAGACGACTACACAACCACTATTATTGGTGGTGGTTCTCCTAAGGACCTTGAGACTATCATGCAGCTTCTCTACCTCCGCTTTACCGCTCCTCGCTTTAATGAGGATGACTTCAAGGCGACTATGAGCCAGTATATCAGCTATGTAGAGAATCTTAAGAGCAACCCTGACTACAAGTCATCTTCAGAGCAGCTCAAGAGCCTCTATAAAAACAACTACCGCCGTCAGCAGATATCTACCGAGGTACTCAACGCAATCAAGTACGAGCGTCTTGAGCCTATCTATCGTGCTCTTACTGCTAACGCTGCTGACTATACTGTCTATGTTGTTGGTAATGTAGACCTTAACACTCTACAGCCAATGGTTGAGAAGTATATCGGAAGCCTTCCAACAAGCAAGAAGATTACTAAGCGCGTTGATGACGGCGTTCATTACGCTACTGGTGAGGTTGTAAACGACTTTACTCACCCTATGCAGCAGCCTAAGGTTAGCGTATGCCGTATCTACACTGGTGACATTGAGTACAACCTTGAGAACTCAGTAACTATGAACTTCTTGCAGGATATCCTCCGTTCACGCTACACAATCTCTATCCGCGAGGAGAAGGGTGGTACTTATGGCGTAGGTGTTGGTGGTTCTCTTGATCCACTATACAACCCTTCATATCAGCTTGTTGTACAGTTTGATACAAACGAGGCTATGGCTGACGAGCTTAGCGAGATTGTTGTTGCAGAGCTTAAGCAGATTGCAGCTAACGGTCCTAAGAGCGAGGATCTTGAGAAGGTTCGCGAGTATATGGTTAAGGAGTGGAACAACCGCCTTGTTCAGAACGGCGCTTGGATGAACTACATCTACCAGTTCTACACCTACGGTGAGGCTGTAAACCGCGTTGCTAACTACGAGAACATCGTTAAGTCTATGACCGCTGAGAAGGTTGCAGCCCTCGCTGCAAAGGTTCTTGCTGACGGCAATATGACCTACGTTGTTATGCGTCCAGCAAAGTAGTCATACTACACATTTAACCAATTAAGCAGTCCTTCGGGGCTGCTTTTTTATTGTTCATGTGAAAAAATCTTCAAATTGTTGAAAAAGTGTTGAAAATTTGGCATTTATGGAAAAAGTCCGTAACTTTGGCAGCTAATGTGCGCGTATGCGAATGCACGCACGCACACACGCGATTAAAGAGAGCTAATTAACATATTTATAAACCATTAAACAAACGCACTATGAAAAATCTTTTTCGTTCGTTTCTGTACTCAGCACTTCTGCTGATTGCAGGCGTTGCAGTGTCATGTACCGAGAATAGCGAGGGCACTGGTGGCTACCAGGGCGTCCCTACTATCAAGGTTACACCTGCATCTCTCTCTGTTGCGCTTGCTGGTGGTACTACTGAGCAGGTGGTTGTTGAGACCCCGGCTGAGTGGACTATTAGCATCGACGCTGACGATGTTGTTGCAAGTCAGGATGCTGGCTCTGGCAACGCTGTTGTAACTTTCGAGGTTCCTGCAGCGGAGTCTATGCGCACCATCAAGGTAACCTTTACCGCTACTGGCTACGTTAGCGGCTACCCTATCACTAAGAAGGCTAGCTTGTCTATCAGCCAGTCTGACTCTGAGATTCCTTCTGTAGACGGAGATTTCGTCTACTATGAGGATGGTGGTGAGTCTGTATCAAAGGTTGATGGCTACTGGCCATATGTTGACAAGTATGCAGGTTGGAATCCTAAGGGAGGCGAGGGATACGACCAGAGCGGTGTAACTTACACCGGTAAGAACGCATCTGTTCGTAACTCTGGTAAGGCTTGGGCTCCTGTAGGTGCTACTTACGCTACTGACGCACCATATGCTTATCTTCAGGCTAAGGATGGTGTTGAGTTCATTATCCACAACATCAAGATTAAGAACGGCGTTAAGAACTACACCTTCTCATTCACTGCACACAACCAGTATGCAAACGAGATTGCATCTCCTTACACTCCTGCTCCAGTATCTCCACTCAAGGCTGGTGAGAACCTCACTGTTGAGGTGAGCGTTGATGGCTCAAACTTCGGTGCTGTTGCATTCTCAACTATGGCAGACGGTAACTGGGAGTATGCAGTTGCTCCATTCACACTCCCTGCAGATGCAGATAAGCTCTTTGTTCGCTTCTCTGGCTACAAGGCAGACACAACTACCCCACTTCCATCATCTGCATTCCAGTATCAGGCAGCTCTTCGCTTCGACGACTTCCGTCTTGTTGAGGGTGGCAATGGTCCGGTAGTTGATTTCAACAATAACATCGGCGGCGGTGGTAACACCGGTGGTGGCGGTGATGTTCCTTCTGACGCAGTGAAGGCAACTGTAGCTGAGTTCTTGGCTGCTGCTGAGGATGGCACAACATACTACGAGCTTACTGGTGTTATCTCAAATGTTACTAACACTACATACGGTAACTTTGACCTTACAGACGATACTGGCACAGTTCTTATCTACGGTCTTAACAGCCCTTCTGGTGAGGCTAAGTACTGGGCAGCATCTGGTGCAAAGGCTGGTGATACAATCACTGTTCGCACTCTCCGTACATCATACAACGGCACTCCTCAGGGTAAGAATGCCCTCTTTGTAAGCCTTGTTCCTGGTGAGGGTGGCAACGAGCCTACTCCAGAGCCTGCAGAGGGTGCTTACGCATCTGACGTACCATTTGTTTGCGCAGCAGACGACTCTACAAATGCAGTATACTCTCTGGCTGCAACCAATATTGGTGGTCAGGCAGCTACCGGTTTCAAGCTCGGTAAGAGCAAGCAGCAGGGTAAGTTTACATCAAAGGCTGTTGGCGTATCAGGCACTAAGTATATCAACTTCTACGCTGCAGCTTGGAAGGGTACAAATGCTACTCTCTACTTCCGTGTAGATGGTGGCGCAGTTCAGTCTGTAGCTCTTGCAGCTAACGCTGGTGCAACTGGCAACCCTCCATACCCTATCACATTTGCTGATACAGACCACTACTCAGTAAAGCTTGAGGGTCTTACAGAGACCTCTACTATTGAGTTCAGTACAAATGCTAATTTTGCACTAACAACACACTCTGGTTCAGCACCTGATATCGCTCCACGCGTAATCGTTTGCGGCGTTAAGCTTACTGACGAGCCTCTTGGTACTGACAACCCTGGTGGCACAACTCCAGAGCCAGAGCCAGACCCAACACCTGGTGGTGTTAAGACTATTGCAGAGATTCTTGCTGCAGGTAGCGGTGCAACTCTTTCAGGTTCTATCGAGGGCGTTGTAGTTTCAAATATGGAGCTTAACAACCTCACTTCTAAGAAGGGCCTCTATGTTCAGGATGCAACTGGTGCACTCCAGTTCTACCTTGCAGCTAACCACGAGCTCGCTTTCGGCACAAAGGTTCAGATTGACCTTACTGGAACAAAGCTTGCTGATTATAACGGTGCTGTTCAGATTAGCGGTCTTGCTCTTGATAAGATTACTACTATCTCTACCGGCAACACTGTTGAGCCTAAGACCGTTTCTATTGCTGACTTCCTTGCAAACAAGTACGAGGGTCAGTACATCGCTATCGAGGGTGTTCAGGTTGCATCTTCAGACCTTACTAAGACTTGGGTTATGGGTGGTGCTCACACATCTATCAATGTTGAGGACGCGGCTGGTAATAAGTTTGTTGTGTTCTCTTCTAAGTATGCTACTTACGGTACTCAGACCGTTGCTCAGGGTTCAGGTACTATCAAGGGTATTTCATCTATCAACAAGGGTGCTATGCAGATTATCTTTGCTCAGGAGTCTGACTTCGCTTCTCTCACTGGCGCTCGTTTTGACGGCACTGTAACTCCAGAGCCAGACCCAACCCCAACACCAGACCCAACACCTGGTACTGGTACCACCATAAGCACCGCTCTCAACGCCTCACTCACATGGACAGAGGAGACTGACGCTACTTATGGCAAGGGTTTTTACACCACTGTTGATGGAGTAAAGATGGGTTACTATCAGGGCGCAAGCACTTCTACTCCAGTTGCTGCTAAGGATGACCACATCCGTGTTTATAAGAGCTCTGTATTTGTAATTGTTCCTGCTGCAGGTCAGAAGGTTAAGAACGTAAACATCAATGTAACCTATGCTGCTACTTATGCTCTTAACATGACTGTTGAGGGTGCTGATAACGCTATTGGTGACAAGAACAATGGTACAATTACTTGGTCTGGTAGTGTAGACAAGTTCGTTGCTACAGCTTCTGAAGGCCAGGTTCGTTTCAAGGATATCTCAGTTGTAGTTGGCGAGTAATCCTTTAATATTTAGTTGAAACTTTACAACCCTCTCCCGATGGGAGACTGTCGGGAGGGGATTTTTTGAGATTCGGACACTTTTTCGATGAATAGATTTTTTTTCAGAGTGCTTATTGCACTAACAACTATTTCTACATTTTGGGCTTGTAGCGACGAGGATCCATGGTCGCCATACCAGTCCAAAGCTTCACTATCCCACAACTCAAAGGGTTGGGATGAGACCTCAATAACACTCAAAACCTCTGGTGATATACGTTTCAATTGGGAGGCAGTAATTGTTGAGGGATACGAGTGGGCATCATTCAGCTCATCATTAGAGCAGATGGTTATAAAAGGTAAGGTTGGAAATACAGCCACAATCTACTTTGATATAAACGACACAACCGTATCGCGTTCGGCTACGGTTTATATAAAATTCTCCGACGGATATGAAACTACACTCTCTTTCACTCAGCTTGGCAAGAGTGAAAACACATCATATGACCGAGCTTGGGGCGAACAGCCAGCACAAGCAACAGGTGCAAATTTAGTACATAAGACATACTATACAACCCTCTCAAATGGCAAGTTCGTGCGTAACTACTCTGTTTGTTACGACACAGATAAACTTGTTTCTCGTTGGGTAGCGTATCCACTACATAGTGTCTATACCGATGGTCGTGGCTATCCAGGCGGCGGTAGAACAGATGCTTGGGCATTTGATGACGCCATTACTGAGTACTACAACGGTGGTTACCGCATCATAGAGTACGAGCTCACAGACCCAGTAATTCCACAAGAGAAACAGCAGAATATCGTTAGCGGTGCCTATGGCACTGGTGACAGCCGCGGACATATGCTCCCTTCTGCTTCACGATATAGTACATGGATGACAAATGCTCAGACCTTCTACGCTACTAATATGATGCCTCAAAATTATAACTTTAATGGTGGCGTATGGGCATCTGTTGAGAATAAGACACGCAACAACGTATGTGCCGATACACTCTATGTTGTTGTTGGAACACTCTTTGAGAATGCAAAGACCTTTACAGCTCGCGGCAGAACTATCACCCGCCCAACACACTGCTACAAACTATTGCTACGTACAAAAGCGGGCAATACAAAGAAGAGTATCTCTGATATTACTGATCCTAACGAGATAAAGGCTATCGGTTTCTTGTTCCCTAATGAGTCAAACGCAGGTAGTTATCAGAATGCCGTTGTCTCTATCAAGGAGATAGAAGATCATACCGGTTTTACATTCTATCATAACCTTAACCCTGCTGTTGCAGAAAAAGTCAAGAGTCAAAAGAATCTAAATGATTGGAATTTCTAAATTTTATATACTATGAAAAAACTACTTTTAACCACACTGCTTGTTGCGGGCGTACTGTTGAGTTGTTTTGCGCAGAAGCCTCATATGGTTGTCTTCTACAACCTTGAGAATCTGTTTGATACAATCAATGACCCTGACAAGTGGGACGAGGAGTTTCTGCCAACTGGCGACAAGAAGTGGAACAGCACTAAGTACCAGAAAAAGCAGAGTAACCTTGACAAGGTATTCTTTGACATGGCGGCAATAAACCGTGAGTTCCCTGCTGTCATTGGCGTATCTGAGATTGAGAATCGCCTTGTACTTGAGGATCTAATCACTCAGCCAAAGATGACACATGGAAACTATCGCATCGTACACTACGACTCTCCTGACCGTCGTGGTGTGGACTGCGCTTTTCTCTACCGTCCTGATGTATTCAAACTTGAGGGTAGTAAGGCTCATAAGTTCGAAATGCCGGGATATGAGAACTTTTATACCCGTGACCTTGTCACTATGTGGGGAACTATTGAGGGTGAGCCATTCTTCTTCCTTGTTTCACACTGGCCATCTCGTCTGGGTGGTAAGTCAGCTTCTGACCCAAAGCGTGAGGCTGCAGCTGCACAGTGCCGTCGCATTGCAGACTCTGTAAGAGTCGCAAACCCAAACACAAAGGTTGTTATTATGGGAGACCTTAATGACGATGCAACAGACAAGAGTATTACCGAGATATTAGGTGCTCGTGAGAATATCAAGAAACTCACTGCAGGAGATCTGTATAGCCCATATATCGCTATGCTGAAGGCTGGTTATGGTACACTCGGCTATCGTGACTCATGGAATCTGTTTGACAATATTATTGTTTCAGAGAACCTTGCTACAGGTTCTACAGGAGAGGTTAAGCTCAAGCGTGCTGAGGGAAGTAAGTTCTATGGCAACATCTTCTCTCGTCCATATATGATGCAGCGAGAGGGTCAGTACAAGAACTATCCACTACGCACCTTTGTCGGAAACAACTTCCAGAACGGTTTCTCTGACCACTTGCCAGTATTTATTTATATAGGTAAATAATTTAATCATTGTATATGAAAAAACTTTTAATCCTTACATTACTGACCCTCTTTACTTTTGCCGCCTATGCACAAGGAGGTATCAAGGGTCAAGTTGTCTCCCGAAATGGTAGAACTGCGGTGGGACTTGTCAAGGTCACCATTGACGCCACTGGTCAGACAGTTACAACTGACGACAATGGTATGTTCTCATTCCCAGAGCTTGCACAGGGTGACTATCGTCTTACCTTTACTGCTCCAGACTTTGAGACTCTGGAGATGGTTGTTCGCGTAGCTCAAAATATGCGCGACCTACAAACTGTAATCATCGTACCTTCATTCCAGCGTGAGATTATCGATGACTCTGTATTTGCTGAGTTTGACAATGACTCTTCAGCCTCAGACACACAGGCTTTGCCATCATCACTAAGCTCATCAAAGGATATTTATAATAGTATCGCTTCATACCGCTTTAGCGAAATGCGCTTTAATGTACGTGGATATGACTCTATGTATCAGGACGTTTACCTCAATGGTATCCGCTTTAACGATGCTATTACCGGCTACGGTCCATGGTCACTGTGGAGCGGACTTAATGATGCAACACGTAACCAAGAGAACAGCGCAGGTCTTACACCTACTACATTTGGCATTGGTGGCATTGGCGGTACTACAAACGTAAACGCTCGCGCTTCACAGATGCGTAAAGGCTTCCGTGTAAGCGTATCAAATGCAAATCAGATGTATCGCTGGCGTGCTATGGTATCTTACGCTTCAGGAGCTCTTGACAATGGCTGGTCTTATGGTTTCTCCGTGTCAACTCGTCAGGGTGGTAATGGCTATGTAGATGGCATTTATTACAACTCATATGGCTATTTTGCTTCTGTAGAGAAACTCTTCGGCACAAAGCACCGCCTTGCACTTACCCTTCTCGGCACTCCAGGACAGCGTGGTGCACAGCAGGCATCTACACAGGAGGCTTATGACCTATTTGGTAGCAACTACTACAACCCTAACGTTGGTTATCAGAATGGTAAGCTACGCAACACTCGTGTTCGCCGTACACACGAGCCAATCGTTATGCTCAACTATATCTACGACATCACTGATAAGACTCGTCTCACTGCAGCAACATCTGTTCGCTTTGGTTTTAACGGCTACTCTGCTCTAACATGGAAGGATGGTGCTGACCCACGTCCAGACTACTATCGTTACCTACCATCAAACTACTTAAGCCAGATTACCCCAGAGATTCCAGGTATCTTCCAGCAGACCTCTGACGAGCAGGTTGAGAACTATATCAACGCAGCTCTTGGTGCTATGGCAGTGTGGAATGGCCGCATTGACTTTGACCGCATGATTAACGCCAATCGTCGTGAGGATCCTACTACTGCAGGCTATGCTCAGGGATTCCGCTCTAACTATATGATAGAAGAGCGCCACACCGACCAGATTGACTATAACTTTGTTGCAAATATCTCACACCAGTTCAATACAAATCACTCTATTATCGGAGGTCTTAAGGCTCGTGTAAACCGTACAGAGTATTATAGCACAATTAAGGATCTTCTTGGTGGTAGCTACTGGCTTGATATTGACAAGTTTGCAGAGCGCGATAAGGGTAGTGATATTATCGCCTACCAGAACGATGTAGACTACTACCTTGCTAATGGTCATGCTCGCGTGGCTAAGGAGGGTGATAAGTATAACTACGACTACTACGCTCACATCCGTCAGGCACAGGCATGGGCTCAGTATACTATGACTTATGGTGGCTTTACAATGAACCTTGGTGGTGAGATTGGTTACAGCTCAATGTGGCGTCAGGGTCTATGGCGCAAGGGTCTATTCCCTAATGGCAACGACTCATTTGGCGACTCAGCTCACCTAAATTTCCTCACCTACAAGGCAAAGGCTGCATTTAGTTACCGTTTCTCTGGAGCTCACTCAATTGCTCTCAACGCAGCAACTATTGCAGATGCACCTAAATTCGCCTCTGCATTTGTATCTCCTCGTACTCGTAACCAGTCTAACCCAGGTCTTACAACCGAGAAGATTTACAGCGCTGAGCTGACATATAACCTTAACTTGCCATACATCAAGGCTCGTGTATCGGGATATTTCACAAAGATGAACGACCTTGCAAAGGTAATCTCATTCTATGATGATACACAGTCATCATTTACCAACTTTGCAATGTCCGGCATCGACAAGCGTTATTACGGTGTTGAGCTTGCTCTTAACATCCCTATCTGGAACGGCATTGCTCTTCAGGGTGCTCTGAACTGGGGTGACTACCGCTACACCTCAAATCCAAACTTTGTTCAGATTATCGACAACAGCGCCGAGATTGAGCTTGTAGATAAGGTAAACTGGAAGAACTTCTACGTTGAGAGCACGCCACAGATTGCTGCAAATATCGGTATTGACTACCGCAGTAGCAACAACTGGTTTGCATCAGTAAACTTCAACTTCTATGACAAGCTTTACCTCTCTATGAACCCTGCATACCGCACTAACAATGCTGTTAAGTCATATGTAGAGGTACTTGCAAATGAGGGTGCTTCTGACGATGCTAAGATTTGGGCTCTTACAAATATCAACAATGTTCGCCGCCAGGAGGATCTCGGTCATGCATACACTCTAAGTGCAAGTGTGGGCAAGAACTGGTATATCCAGCGTAAGTATATGCTCGGATTTAGCTTTGAGGTTAAGAATATTCTCAACAATCAGGATATTAAGACTGGAGGTTACGAGCAGATGCGTATGCGTCGCACACGTGGTTGGAATGGTAATGAGGCAGGTTCTAATCCAGCAGAGCCATTCTACTCTCGCTTTGACTCTAAGTACTTCTATATGCTTGGAACAACTTACTTCCTCAATCTTTACTTCCGTTTCTAAAACATACAGACTATGAAATATATAAAAATATTTGTTATCGCACTCTTCAGCCTCGCCCTTACTGGTTGCTACGAGAAGTTTACCACTCCTGTAGCTCCAGCAGAGATGTCAGACGAGGTTATGCAGGCAATGGGCATGCAACACCTTACCATTGCAGAACTGAAGGATATGTTCTTCCCGCTCGATAACTCAGGCTCTACAAACTCACAAGCTGAGACTAAGTACAAGCGTTTTGTACTCTCTGAGGACGAGTGCACAGAGTACGAACTTAAGAATGACCGCTATATTGTTGGTGATTACTATATCAAGGGTAAGGTAATTAGCAACGATGAGCAGGGAAATATCTACAAGTCACTCCACATCTTTGACGGCACTGCTGCCATTGAGCTTAAGCTTACTAATGGTCTATTTGCTGACTACCCTTGCAACCTCGATACAAAAGAGAGCTGCTGGGTATATGTTCGTCTTAATGGTCTTTACATGGGTAGCTTCCGCATGATGCTCTCTATCGGCGACATCCCTACCGAGAGTCTTAATGCCTACGGAATTTATAAGTACTATGCAAATTCAAACATTGTATCTCCTAACAAGGTTGCACAGTATGTCTTTAAGGGCGAGGATTGCACCCTTACTGAGGGTAAAAACAAAACTGACGACATCTATGTTGTAGATAACTATAACGAGGCTAAAACAGTCTATAACAAGGACTTCCTCGGTCGCCTTATCCGCTTTAACAACCTTACTGTGACATATCGCGGTGTTAAGAATCAGAATGGTGTAGAGCCTTATCCTGCTCTTACAAGCGGTAGCAACACAAACATCTACCCTAGCTGGTTGTGTACAAGTGGTATCCTTGTTGACGGTTCTGTTCAGTATGTTGTAAGCAAGCCTTGGTATAAGCTCGCATACTCAATTAACAACATTAGCCTTTACGGTAGCACAGCTCTTTGCTATCCGGAAGCTATGTCAACAACCCACGCCTCTACTCCAGGTTTCTATACTGCTCGCACAAGCGGTTACTCTCGCTTTGGTGGCAAGCCTGTTCCTGAGGATGGTGCAAAGGGTAGCGTACTTGCAATTTACGCTATCTACTCTCACAGCTATAAGTTCACTGAGACCTCTCGCGACCAGAGCGGTGCATTCCAGCTCTCAGTTTGCCGCTTTGAGGACTTCCTTCCAGAGTATTACAATAGCCTAACAGAAGAGGATCTTGCAGCTCGCGAGGCATGGATTGATGCTAATACTCCAGAGGACTCTATTGCCCTTCCTCAGACTCTGAAGGACGACGATATGGAGTAATCCGTATTAAATATTTATGAAAAAGATTGCCAAACATTGTATTGGCAATCTTTTTTTGTATATTTGTGAAAACTAACCCCTTAAACATTACAACTATGAGACGATTTGTTATCATTATCATCTCTTTATTCGCATTTTTTACCCCTATTTATGCGCAGCGCCCTGCAACACCAGAGGACAAAGAGGTTACGGCTCTGGTCCGCAAGAGATACCCTAAACACTCATTCTCTTACGACAAGGAGTATGGTGTATATCTGTTGTGTGAGACGATTACACCAAAGAACCCAAAGTATAGTGAATATGACCTTTACAGCCTTTTAGATAGCAAAGGTAACGAACTATTCCCAAATTGTTCATTTACTAAAATTTATTTCCGCTCTGCAGATGGATTAAACAAAAACTACTATCCATACATTGAGGCGCATCTTGAAAAGATGATGTGGGCGCTATCTTTTGATGGAAAGTGGCTTACAATGCCTATAAAGGGCAACTTATGGTCAATGAAGACAAAGAATAGTCAGACTCAAAAGACAAACATATTCTATTCACTGCCTGAATACCCACTAAAATACTCCATAGAAGAGGGTTTTTATCTTGGTTACTATACTCATCAAAAAAAGAAGAAGGCTCCTAAAATCAATAGCGCACTGTGGATAGACATCAACGGTAATTCCACCTACAAATCCCCTATTCCAGAGTCAACAGATAGGATAATAAAGATGCTTGAAGAGCGATATAAGATAGGAGTTCTCTATGACGCAGCAACGCACACCTACCGCGTGGTAAATGGTGCGTTGTGCGATGAAAATGGCAACGAGTTGGTACCTCCAGCAAAGGATAATGAGTACACTTGGTCAAAGTTCTATCAAGGTTATGCTCTTGTACACAATGCCCAGACCGGAAAATATGGAATCTATAGCCTCAAGGGCGAGCGACTTATCCCCGTAGAGCATTATGGCATTGAAATAGAACACGACAGAACTAACGCATATAGATACTTTGTCTGTCATACTACTGCAAAAAAGACATACGATGATAATTACAACGCCACTATTTACGATATGGCGGGAAATATGCTCATTCCGCCGTACTATGGTAGCATCAGCCAATATAACAGTGAATATGGGTTCTGTATGGAATATGCATATACTCCAAGCCAAACTTGGTTCAATATATTTCTTGACGAAAATTCTATTCTTGACCCATCTCGCAGCGAGGAGATTGACTACTCTATTCCAGAGGCATATTTTGCCCGTATAAAGGCAAACGAAGAGCGTCGTATAGAGGAGGAGCGACTTGCCGCACAGCGTCGTGCAGCAGCCGAGGCGGCACGAATTCAGCGACAGCAGGCTTGGCAAGAACTCGCTGCTGCAGTCGGTAATTTGGCTACAAATGTTAATAATGCCATCAACCAACATAGTGGCAGCAGAACATACTCTACTACCCCAACATACTCACGTCCCGCATCAGTCTCAAACAGTACATCTGCTGCCAATGCAACAGATATTCAACACTGCAAGAGCTACTATCGCCAGTGGGAGAGTAAGGCAGGTTACTGGATAAAGGAGTTTACCGAGGAGCATGCGTGGTTTAAGGCAAACAAAAATACGACTGTGTCACAACTTGAACTTACAGGCCATCAACACAGTCGTAACGATGCTCGTGCTCAATTAAAGAACATCCAGAGCATGCTACAGAACTATCGTTCTCGCGCAGCAAAGGCGGGTGGAAGCATCCCTAAGAGCAACATAGAGTCGCAAATTGATGCACTGCTCAATCAACCAAACTATTAACAAAAGTGGGTGACTAAAAAGTAAAATAGTCACCCACATTTTGTTCGGAGGTTGAATAAAAAGATGTAGTTTTAGGCTTGCGAAGCCCGAAAAAGCGGAGTTTACTTGGCGTAAATGAGCATTTTGAGGGCGAGCGTAACCGACGCTGCAGAGCGAGAGTAGAGTGAGTTTACTCACTTTACCGAGCTGCAAGGAGGACA
This sequence comes from uncultured Alistipes sp., assembly GCA_904502005.1. GTDB lineage: Bacteria > Bacteroidota > Bacteroidia > Bacteroidales > Rikenellaceae > Alistipes. The sequence goes on along the minus strand of CAJGDC010000014.1, from coordinate 1,225 downwards.
AGCCCTCGCAGAGGGGTTAACGACAAAATACACTTTTTATTCAGCCTCTTTTTACTTCTTTAGACGCTTGAGCGCCTCATTATACTTTCTTGAATTTGCGTTATGTTCGCGTAGTGTGCGTGCAAAGTTATGCGTACCATCAAACTCTGGCTTTGCACAGAAGTATAGATAATTATTCTTGTCATAATTCAGCACCGCATCTATGGCAGCAATACTCGGGATACAAATTGGTGCTGGTGGTAGGCCTGCATTGCGGTATGTATTAAATGGCGAGTCATAGCGCAGATGCCTATGTAGTATTCGTGTAAGTGTAAAGTCGCCCATAGCATACTTCACTGTTGGGCACGCCTGTAGTGGCATCTTTTTGCGTAGGCGGTTGATATAAACACCTGCAATCTTTGGCATCTCTCCACGATTCTTTGTCTCCTCATAGACTATTGAGGCGAGTGTCATTGCCTGATACTTTGTAAGCTTTGTAGTGGCAAGTTTTGCCATTCTCTCCTCTTTCCAAAAGGCCTTATACTCACGACTCATGCGCTCAAGCAACTGCTCTGGCGAGATTGTCCAGTATACCTGGTAGGTATTTGGCACAAACATCGCTATAATAGAGTCCTTCTTATACCCATACTTTGCTTTTAATTCACGATTGCGTAAAGCCGACAGCAGAGCTGTAGAGTCTGCCATAATTTGTTTTGAGAGCTTTCCCGCCAGTTGCGGCAGCGTGCGAGCTTCGCCAACAACGAGGTTTACAGGAGTCTGCTCACCCAGAACAAACATTCTTACTAAGGAGACAACACTCTGCCCCTCTTTGATAGTATAGTGACCCGCTTTAAGGCGTTGCTTAAGATTTAAGTGTTTTGCGTAAAAATCAAAGGCGAAACTTTTGAGCGACGAGTTGATATTTTTCTTCACATCAGAGACAAAATTCTCATACTCCATCTTGTCGCACACAAAAACTGCTTGGCTTTTGGCAATAGCCGAACCATAGAATGCATTGTACGCAACTATCAGAGTACCAGCAGCTAAAGCTCCAACAAACAGAAAACGCCTAAATATTTTTTTAATTTTTTTACTTTTCATAGTCTATTTTTTTGCAAAGATACAAAAAAAGTTCTACTTTTGCAGTCGGGTAAGTCTTATACGACCAGCTCCTGCAGAACTCCCCCAGGCAAGGAATTGAGCAAGGGTATGCGGTTGTAGCGGTGCGATATGAGTAGCTTACCCT
>CAJGDC010000013.1 GCA_904502005.1 uncultured Alistipes sp. | reverse complement strand
TAATTTTGAAGTGATAGTGTGTCATATATGGCACATCCCTTAATAAGTAGCGACGGCTGTACGTTTTGTACTATCCGTCGCTACTTCTTTTCACGATGCGCCATTTCTAACACACTCTGACTTCAAAATAGTGCAATGGGGTAGCGGAGTGCAATTTGTGAGTGCTATTAGCTGTTAGCTATTAGTCATTGGCTATTTTTACTGCGATAGCCGAGCTGCTTACATACGCTTTAGTATCTCCCTTCGCGGGTATTTTTGCCGAGCGTGGTATTTCCACCCTTCTGACGCTAAAATAACCTTTGGCTATCAGCCGTTAGCCATTGGCTTTTTGGTGGTAAGGGTGCTTTGATTGGGCGGAGTCGCTCTAAATGACATTTAATGACAAAGAATGACATTGAATAGCGCGCACAGCGCGCAGTATTAAGGGCTTTAGCCCGCTGTTATTTATTGCCATTTGCTGTTATTGTGCGCTTCCTAACCTCTAACTTCCCTAATCTTTTAAATTCTCAGTACTGCGTCAGCTGGCTAATAGCTAATGGCCAATAGCCAATAGCAAAAAAAAGACCCCGAAGGGTCTTTTTTTACTTATACATAAATCGTTTGATGGAGTTCTTTGGGGTGCGTTCGAAGTCGTCGTCAAGGATCTCAATATCGGATACCTGTGCATATGCTGGTAGTTTTTGGTTGAGCATAATGCGGTTAGATTCCATAATGGTCTTGAGCTGTGACTTGGTCAGTGGGTTGCTATCATCGTTGTCTGTAGCCACGATTGCGATAATGCGTGATTTGCGGCTAATGATAATAGACTCGCGAACATGAGGCATGGTATTGAGCAACTCCTCAATCTCCTCAGGATAGATATTCTGACCATTGGCGGTAAGAATCATATTCTTTGAGCGGCCCTTGATATAGATATTGCCGTACTTATCCATAACGCCAAGGTCGCCGGTCTTCATATAGCCGTCATCGGTAAATGTTGCAGCGGTAATATCTGGCTGCTTGTAGTATCCGAGCATTACATTATCTCCGCACACCTGAATCTCTCCGACAACATTCAGTGGGTCTGGGGATGCAATTCGTACCTCCATGCCGTCCACCGGTTTACCGCAAGAGCGGATAGCGAAGTCGTACCAATCCTCATAACCGATAAGTGGTCCGCACTCGGTCATACCATATCCCACGGTATAAGGGAGTTTAATCTGCTTAAGCAACACCTCAATAGGGCCGCTGATAGCTGCGCCACCGATAATAATATGCTTCATATTACCACCAAATGAGGCGAGAATCTTCTTGCGGATAGACTTGTAGATGATATTGCTCAATCCAGGAATCTTAAGTGCCAACTTAAGAGCAGGCTTCTCTAGTGTAGGGATTACCTTATTTCGCATAATCTTCTCAAGCACCAGAGGCACAGTAATGAGCATATATGGTCTAACATCCTTAAATGCCTGCATAAGTAGGGTAGGAGTTGGCATCTTACCGAGGAAGTATACAGTAGCACCGGAGCATACTGGGTAGATAAACTCAAAGGCAAGACCGTAGAGGTGTGCAAGTGGCAACATTGAGACAATGTTTGAGCCAAGAGGCATCTTAATACGAGTTACTCCGAAGGTGATGTTAGAGGAGATGTTGTTGTTAGAGAGCATAATACCCTTAGGAGAGGATGTTGTTCCAGAGGTGTAGCTGATGGTATTCAGATCATCAGGACCGCCAACTTCATAGTGAACAAACTTGCGCTTCATGCCCTGTGGATACTTAGCCCTGAAGAGCTGCTGCAGGTTAGGAATAACCTCGCCAAGAATATTATCCTTAGACCATAGCTCCGTAAAGTCCTCAATGCAGATTGCGCCCTTAAGCTGAGGCATATGCTCTGCGGCCATATTTGCCCACATTTTACGCTCAGTAAAGAGAACAACACTATCAGAGTGGTCTACCAGCTTCTGAAGGTTGTCGGCAGTAAAACCGTTAAGAATTGGAACGGCAACGGCGCGATAGGCGATAATTGCTAGGTAGGTTATACCCCAGCGAGCCGTATTGTTTGCGCTGATAGCAATTTTGTCTCCTACCTTTACTCCTAATTTTTCAAAAACGATGTGCAGCTTGGCGATATGTGTTGCCACGTCTGCATAGTAGAAAGTCTCACCACGATAGTCACACACGGCAGGCTTGTGCCAGTTGTTTTGTGCCGCCTCGGCAAATCTTTCAATAAAATGCTTCATACACTTTAGTGGTTTAGGTTTATTAAAAATTTATCTAAAGTAATGTGTGTGTTATTTCATTAGCCATTCTGTGATATTTTGAAGGTATGTTTTAGAGATTGGTACATCGAAAACGCCCTCAATGCCAAACTCGATAAAGACACCCTCCTTGTCGCGACGTAGAATCTTCACCCTGTCCATATTTATCATATAGGAGCGATGACAACGCTGCATGCAGCTATCACTTAACTGCTCGGCAACACGTTTCATGGTGTTGCGAATCATACTCTTTTTAATCTGTCCATTATTCAGATACCATACGCAGACGTAGTTATCTGCAGACTCAATCATCACCATATCCTCACGCTTAACAGTCAAGCGCATCTCGTTGTGGTCGTCGTAGATGATAATATGTGACTTATGAGAGGTAATTTCATCCTTGTCAATACTCTCCCTTAAAGCCTTGAGTTGTGATGCCTTGTCTAAAATTATTATGTATAGCCAACAGAATACGTATGGGATAAAAAGTATACATGTAGTACGTCCAAGCACCTTGAAAAAGAGCCTAAATATGCCGATATTCTCCGGATGGAATAGGGTAGAGGACCAGATAGTAATTCCGAAGGCCACGACCACAAACTCAAACATGCACCAGATTAGAAAGCCTCGATATGTAAGCTCTGCGCGTGCGCTCTTTACGAGTATTATACGCGAGCATAACACCATAATGCATCCTAAAAGCACAGCAGTAGCGAGGGCAAGATAGAATGCGTCCTCTGTTGAGTTAATAATATGGGAAAGGTTTTTTGTAACGAGAAAATCTAACGACTCGTATATGCTGAATGGACGGAAGATGGTGACAAATACGACGGTAATAACCGCCATGGCAAAGACAACCATCGCCTGTCGTGGAATGGTAAATATTGATTTCGGTATTGGTTGTTCTAATTGGTCTCTATTCATCATCAGCAGGTTTGAGCGACGAGAGTTCCAATACTCTATCTACTAACTCTCTCTCATCGTCGCAAGAAATATAATATTTATCTTCGTAAATGTCTGTAATTTCTATAAATCCACCCCATTTTGAGGCATATATTTTGACAAAGTCCATGCCTCTAAGGTTTAGGTAGCTGCCGTAGTAGCCAAAGAATCCAGCAGCTCCAAAGATAGGAATGACATACTTCATCTCACTATTGTCAACTATTCGTACAGAGGCGATTTCGCTATATGGGATAAATGTGTAGTCAGAGATACAACAAATATCAATACCATCTTCGCCGACAATCACTCTGCGAGGTATAGATAGAGCCATAAGTGCAATTATTGCAATGACAATAGAGATAAACCATGCGAGGATATAACCTCCATTAAAGAGCACAAACAGGCCAACAGCTATTCCGATAAAGAATAGTAAGTGTATCATTGTCAGATACTTAGTTTTGTTGTCAATCGTATATTTGTACTCAAACATAGTCTGTTATTCCTCTTTTAGTGCCTGAGCAATAGCTTGGGCAAAAATCATATCATCTGGCGTTGTAATCTTAATATTTGTACGCTCACCAGCGCAAAGACTGATGGTGTGCGATGTTGTCTGTTCAACAACAGAAGCATCGTCTGTAAAAGAGTCTTGATAGTTGGTGTCGTACGCAGCGCGAATAAGCGAAGCATCAAAAATCTGTGGTGTCTGGACAATACGAAGCTTTGATCTGTCTGCAATTTGGCTTCCATCATCTGTAACCAATCTATATGAATCTACAGCCTCTATTACTGGTATTGCTGCACCATTTTGAGCTGCACAATCGGCTACACGGTGCAGAAGGGCCTGGCTGGCAAACGGACGAACGCCGTCATGTATTGCTATAAGGTCTACAAAGTCGGTCAATGACTCAATGCCCCTCTTAACCGAGTGAAAACGCTGCTCTCCACCCTCGGTGATTGTATGGCGAGCGACGCGAAAGCGAGCAGAGTAGTTCTTCCAGAAATCTATCTGCGAAGTTGGTAGTACAACCACAATCTTCGCCCCCGCAAATGCGCTAGCAAAGGTGTTGATTGTCCTAGCAAGTATAGGAAGTCCATCCACCAAAGCAAACTGCTTTGGTAGTGTGCCACCCATACGGCTACCGCTACCTCCGGCGACTATAACAACTCCTACTCTATACTTCTCCATATTAGCTTCTTTCCAAAACCGAGTGTGTTGTCGGTAAGTTTTATAAATGTAGGCTCAACGACCCAAATATTGAGCTGTGTAACAGCTGCATAGGGGAAACGGCGTAGGTAGAAGAGTTTATCTGCTTGGTCGCCCCTTTTGGCAATGCCGCATATCTGTACACCCTGCACCTTGCCTACCACCTTCGTCTCGCGAGTTATACCACATGCAACGTTACTGTTAGCTATCATATGCTGAGCGTGGTTAGTACTGTCGTCTGAGGTGAAGATAAGACGATTGCATGCCTTGTTATAGGCGTAGAAGCAGGCGGCGCAATATGGCATGCCATTGCTATCTGTAGTGGCCAGGGTAAGCACGTGATGGTATGCAATAAAGTCTACTATCTTCTTGTCGGGAGTCATGCTACTTGATTATTACAGAGTCTATTACAGTTATCTTCATCGAGTCAGCAACCTCACCCTCTAACTCAGCTATTACACGAGCCTTTACCCACTCAAACTTCTCGCGATTTACCTCCTTAATAGGTTCTGAAGGTTGCTGTGGAACCTTTAGTGGGTTTATTGGCTGACCATTTTTCCAAAGTCGGAAGTCAAGGTGCGGACCAGTCGAGCGACCAGAGCTACCAACATAGCCGATTACCTGACCTTGAGAGACACGCTTGCCAACTGCAATACCTTTGGCATAGCCCTTAAGGTGTAGATAGCCAGATTGCAGCTTACCTGGGTGCTTGATATAAACAGTGTGTCCACCAGCACCTTTATAACCCTTGAATGTCACCGTTCCGTCAGCCACAGCGCGCACAGGCGTTCCTACTGGGGCTGCATAATCAACACCGGTATGTGGGCGGTACTTCTTTAGCACCGGATGATAACGCGAGTAGGAGAACTTTGAGGAGATGCGTGTAAACTTGAGTGGCGCCTTGAGCAGCTGCTTGCGCAATGAACCTCCATCTGCCTCCCAATACTGTACCTTGCCATCTTGTGGGAATGGAATAGCGTATATATCCTTACCCAAGTGGTTGAATTTAGCACCCCAAACCCTGCCAATACCTACAGAGAGTGTATCTACAAACTTCTCGTCGTAGATGACAGTAAAGCTGTCACCCTGCTGAATACCGAAGAAGTCTACAGTCCACTGGTATATATCCTCCATCTCGGCGGCAAGGGCATAAGGCATATTCTCCTGCATAATTGTACCCCATAGGGAACTCTCTATTGTGCCACTACTCTTTGTGCGGCGCAGAGTTACCGGCTTAGAGTCCTGACGTACAGCAACCGAGTCACCCACAAAGGCAAAGACCACGTAGTCTGTAACATTCTGCTCGTAAACAAGATAGTCCAATATCATGCGAGCAGTGTCTACAGTGTCGCGCTTGGAGAATGTGGTGTACTTGTGACCTATACGAATAGTGCGCAGTGGGCATATCTCCTTAGTCAGCACATCCAGACGGCTGACCTTTTGGGTTGTAATGCCACGGCTGTCAAGAATACGACCCCAAGTGTCGCCCTTGACAACCTCAAAATTCTCAACCTGATAACCATCGGCATCAATGCCGTATATTATATTTCGAGGTTTCTCCTCAATGGTTTCCTGCTCATTACCTCCGGAACAAGCCGTAAGAGAAATAGCAGAAAAAGCTAATGCTATAAGGTAAAAATATCGTTTCATGCTCTGCAAAGGTAATAAAAATGGCTTAACAAATTATAAAAAACTCTGTTTTTTTATAAATATTTGTGTTAAATATTTGGCGGATAGTTGTATTGTGAAATTTTTTGTTTAACTTTGAAGTGTGAAATGTGTTGTGTGTATGAAGATATTCTTACAGAAAATAGCATCTTGGTTGTACGGAATGGTTATTCGCGTACGCAATATGCTGTTTGATAAGGAGATTCTGAAGGGGAAAGAGTACGACATACCAATTGTCTGCATAGGAAATATCACCGCTGGCGGTACTGGTAAGACCCCTATGGTAGAGCTGATGATCTCCCATTTCTCGAAAAATCATACAGTCGCAGTGCTCTCACGCGGATATAAACGCAAAACTAAGGGATACAAAGTTGTTGACCCATTTGACCACTATGATGAGGTGGGTGATGAGCCATTGCAGATTAAGCGCAAGTTTCCAAATGTGCCGGTTGTCGTCTGCGAGCGTCGCACTGAGGGTATTGAGCGAATCCGAGAGCAATTTAAGGATGTAAATTTGATTATCATGGATGATGGCTTCCAACATCGTTGGGTCAAGCCATATATCAACATTGTGATGATAGACTACAATCGCCCAGTTGATAAGGATAGCTTTATGCCAAGTGGTCAGCTGCGTGATAGTATGGACTCGCTGCATAGAGCCAATATCTTTATCTTTACTAAGTGCCCTAACAACACCTTGCAACGTGATATGAGCCTTATGATTGCAGGACTAAAGAAGAAACCATCTCAGGCAACGTTCTTCACCCGTCCTCAGTGCCGTGAGGTGCGCTCGTTGGATGGTACTCCAGTCTTGCTACCTGTTCGCAGCAAGGTTATTGCGGTGGCTGGTATTGGAAATAATGACTCCTTCTTCTCGGGTATTACTGAGCGATATAAGGTGTTGCAAACTATTGGCTTTGAGGATCACTATCAGTACCGCAATGCTGATATAGAGCTCTTTACGGCTGCGTTGGAGCAGAATCCAGAGGCTTCGTTTATCATAACCACTGAGAAAGATGCTGTCAAACTTAGCAGCATGGACTCCCTACCAGAGAATTTGCGTGAGCGTATCTTCTACGAGTGCATCGGCATGGAGTTTGTCCCATATGGCTACTACTCAGCGGCAGAGTTGGAGCTCTCGCTTTATGAGCTACTAGATAAAGAGATTAAAAATTTTAATGATGATTCGCATATTAGAGGCTGTTAATTATTTGAACAGCGTAACGTCAGATTTCAAACCCTCTGTGGGTATAATTTTGGGTACAGGTTTGGGTGGTTTTGTAGATAGTATCGCTATAGAACATTCAATCCCATACTCAGAAATTCCAAATATGCCAGTGTCGACCGTTGAGGGTCATGCTGGTCGACTTATTTTCGGTACTGTAGGCTCTGTACGCGTGGTGGCTATGCAGGGTCGCTTTCACTACTATGAGGGCTATAATATGCAACAGGTTACATTCCCTGTGCGTGTGCTTGCTAAGTTGGGCATTGACTACCTCTTTGTCTCTAATGCTAGCGGTGGTATCAATACCTCATTCTGTGTTGGCGATTTGATGGTTATAACCGACCATATCAACCTGCTTCCAAATCCGCTTATCGGACCAAATATGGCTGAGTTTGGACCTCGCTTCCCTGATATGCACGACTGCTACTGCAAGGCTGTGAGGGATAAGGCTACAAATATTGCTGAAGAGCTTAATATTAAACTTCAGTATGGAGTCTATGTAGGCACTACAGGCCCTACTTTTGAAACTCAAGCTGAGTATCGTTACTTTAAGGCTATTGGTGGTGATGCTGTCGGTATGAGCACCGTTCCTGAGACTATCGTTGCCCGCCATATGGGTATGCCGGTGTTCGGTATGTCTGTAATCACAAATTGCGGACTAAGCGACCAGAAGGGTGACCATGAGGATGTACAACTTCAGGGTAAAAAGGCCGGTGAGCGTATGAATAAATTGTTTGTTGAGCTAATAAAGAGTTTGTATAGATGATAAATAAAGTAATCCTTGTCGGTAATGTAGGTGCCGACCCTGAGATTAGAAGTCTTGAGAGTGGCGTTAAGACTGCTCGTGTACGTCTCGCTACTACCGAGCGATTCTATAACCGTCAAACTAACGAAACAACCGAGCAGACCGAGTGGCACACTGTAATCTTTTGGCGCGGTCTTGCTGATGTGGTTGATAAGTATGTGCGCAAGGGTAGCCAGATATATGTCGAGGGCTCATTGCATTACAGAGATTGGCAGGGTAGCGATGGACAGCGTCACTTTGCTACTGAGATTACTGCTTCCGAGCTTAAACTCCTTGGTCGCCGTACCGAGGGTGGTCAATCTCAACCTCAGCAGTATGGCTCACAGCCATCACAACCTCAGTATGCGCGTCAGCCAGAGCCTCAGTATACTGCTCCGCAATATCCGCAACCTACGCCTGCTCCAATGCCAACACCTCAGCCAGTAGCTCCTGCTGTAGCTCCTATTGAGGATGATGATTTGCCATTCTAGCAACAGAAAAGCATATAATTTATCCTGTCTAAAATTTTTTTAGACAGGATTTTTTATCTTCATAATAAAAGCGACATCCAAAAGGATGTCGCTTAACTTAAGTGCTATCAGTATGCTTGATTACAAGCATCCGTTATCACACCAGCTAGACTACTGAAAGTCTGGACCATTGAAGTCATTTTCAAATCCCTCTTCAACAACGATAGAGAATGTTGCAGGATTTGTAAGCAAATCACCCAGAATGTTTGTGCGGTAGTTACGCTGGAAAGGAACGAAGCTGTATTCGAGAGTGTTAAGCTCATTGCCATCGTTAGCCCAAAGGGTTACCTTTACAGTGCTAGTCTCCTTAGCGAAAAGATAAGTTGTAGCTAAATAGTTGTACTCAGTGTTATCACCCTCAACCTTAAGAATCTCAGGAGTCTCAGGAGCCTCAACAGCTACAGGACTTGCGTTCTTAATGAATACAGCCTTCTTAATTGGATTAGATACCTCGCCATTAAATAGGTTGAAAGTTTTGTAAGCATCTACAACAATCTGTGAAGCTGTAACTGAGAAACCAGCAGCCTTAGCATTCTTAACATCCTGAACTGTAACACCGAGATTGAGCTGAGAGAGTGGACGGAAAAGATCGAAGTCGTACTTATCTTGTTTCTTTACATCAATACCAGGTGCAACACGCCAGAAGCAGTCCAGAGTCTCGTCGTTAGCCTTAGTTTCTGCAGTAACGTTCATGGTTACGGTCTGCTCGTCCCAATCAATGGTATAGTGTAGAGGCCCTCCGTTTGTATCGTTCTTTTTGTATGCAAAGAATGCGATGTCATAGATCTTACCAGCAACAAGGCGAGTGCTAAAAGTTGCCTGCTTGTTAGCATCAAGAACCAATGTACCCTTGAGGGATGTTGGGATAGTAGAACCACTCTCATAAATAGCATAAGCAACCTCGTCTACGGTTGTGCCATCTGCGATTGCACGTGAATCAGGTGCGCCAGCTAAGTTAGCAACGAAAGATACCTCTACCTCTTCACCTGCAGGAATAGCAGTCTCCTTCGCACATGATACTACAGAAGCAATAGCAGCAACTGCAAGCATCAATCGGAAAATCTTTTTCATAATGTTAATCGATTAAGTTGATAATATTATTTGTGTTTATTTAATTCTATACTATTGTGCGCTGAGAATATTGTATTTCTTATTAGCCTCAAGTTTTTCAAGATTTATACTACTCTCTTTGCTTGGCGTTTTAACAGTAATAGTAGTGGCAGTATTTCTCAATGGTAATACATACGCCATACCAATCATCTTATGACTTTTTACTGGAACAGTAGTATTACCATCCGGGGTGAAGTTGAACGTTTTGCTTTCTCCCTCGCTGGCCTCATAGTTAAAGGCATTGAACTTTGTAGCCACATCGCTTACGGTTATGCTAGTTGCTCCAGAGGTGAAATCGTTTACACCTGCAATAATCAGAGCAAATGGGCGAGTAAGCTTTACATCAACACCATTTTTAATCGTCTCTTGATTAACGGTAAAGGTGCAAGCGGCATGGAATGCATCGCAATTGCTAACAGCCGAGAAGTCGGAGCTAATCTTACTATAGTCGATTCTGATGTCATTCAGCTTCTCTTTGTTATATACCTTACAGTCACTCTTCTGCGCCCAGAATACCGCTGTGTAGGTCATGTTTTTCAGAAGTTCAATCTTAAAATTGACGATGTTTCCGTCTGTTACATCAAACTCTTTACGCTCAATTCTGCTCTGGTCTACATACAACTCAAAGTAGAGTTTATCTACATTCGTACCGTCCCATGCGCGTGTCAATGCTTGGTTGTCGATAGAGCTGTTGAACGACACCATAACAGTCTCGCCGTCAAGCAGTGGCTCATCAAAGTCGCTCTGTTGGCATGTCGTTATGAGCAGAGTTGCCGAGAGTAATATCACGGCAGTACGGAGAGTATTTAGTAGCCAATTTTTCATCTATACCTATATTATATACTATGCGATTAGATATATATATTTATATCTCCATCGAATTCTGTCTTAAGGTTAACACCACCCTGGGCACTCTCAGTCATAAAGTGACCACGGATAGTTGTGAGTTTGCTACGCTCAACAGGGACCTCGATATTTGGCACGGCGGACATTAGCACGCCATCCTTGTCGTATACCGAGAGCGAGATTAGGATTGTAGAGCGCTGGCCGTTTACAAATACATAGTCAAATCCGAGCATCGCCTCGCTACCACTAAGCGGTGTGATATTCGAGTCGAACATTACATTTGTTCGTGAGTCAACCGGAGCATCTGAGAACATATTAAACTCACAAGGCATAAAGCCTGCGTAGCGTACAACAATGCGATACTCGCCGAGATTTACAGACGATGGCACAAGGTCTGCCTCTGGAAGGATGACACCATTTGCGGCAGCCTGCTGCATACGAGCCTCAAGAACTCGTGAGATAAACTCCTCAAGGTCAGTAGAGATAAAGTTGAACTTTGCCAATGGACGTCCCATGTGAATGTGCGCCTCAATTGGTGGAAGGTCAAGCTCAAACTGCTCAACAACCTCAACGTCTGTAGAGCCGATAAATGCGTCACGGAAGTCATTATTACCGATATGCTTATTGCCAAGAAGGCTAATACCAGTAAACTCTTCAGTAAAGTAGAACTTATCCTCAAGAGAGTTGTTATCTACATAATCTACCCACGCGTGAAGACGGTACTTGCCTGGCGCCATAACTATCGATTTGTCGATATCTAAAGTTGCAATGTCAGGACGTGAGAAGGTCCACGACTGGCTAGGCTTTGTAGATACACTACCATTATCAGATATACGGTATGCATTTATGCGGTAACGAATATCATAATCCTCAGGATCTGTAGAGGCGTAGGTGTTCATACGATCGATAATTGCCAAAATTGGCATGTCGGTATCAAACGTAAGGGAGAGGTTCACATCCACATTTGGAATTGGAGCCTCAGGCCACTGGTGAACATCACATGAAAGCAACGAGAAACATAACGTTGCGCAAACCAGAATATGTTGTGCTATCTTTCTCATTACTTATTACGCTTTTTAAGGTCAATACTATACGAGAATGAAACACCAACATTGTCCAGAGCAATCGCGGTCTTGTGAACGCTTCCCTGCGCCTTAGGTCCATCTTTCTCATTGACGAATTTCTCGTAGTTTACATCATACGCACCAGCTCCGAGTGTAAACTCAACCTTCCAACGAGGATGCTTTTTACTCAACGACATACGATAACCGACATTCAGACCACCTCCAAGGGCTGGAGTAGTACCACCAGTATCCTGGTAACGCCAATCACCGCCAACGGCAACATTGAAATATGCTAAACCTCCGTGAGCACCGATAAACCATCCATCACGCTCCTTAAACCAGTAGCGGAACTCAGGATAGATTCCAAATGTACGGAACTTAGTAGTCTGCTTGAAATAATCAACGCCAGAGTAGTAAACTGGCAAGTTGAATGAGAAGTGCTTTGCAAGCTCAACCTCAATAGCAAGGTTTGATATTGCCATTCCCCAACCAACAACGTTACTCTTCACAAGCATCTGTGGCGACCAACTTGGTGCAGCTGCAGGTTTTGCAACTACAGGCTCTGGCTCAGGTGTTGGCTGTGGAGCAACTGCTGACTCTGCAACTGGAGTAGTAGGCTGAGCAGGTGCAGAAACTACCTCCTCAACTACTGGTGCAGGAACCGGAGTCGGCTTTGGCTCGTCATAAGATGGACGCTCAACACCAACAACAACCATCAACTTAAAACGACGTAGAGCAGGGTAGAAGTTCTCGAGCATATACTGCCATGCCTGACCGCCGTGTAGATTAATCAATGCGATCTTGCATGGGTTATGCAGTACGCCATTAACCATTCTCTCGGTTGGAATGGTGCGCAGAATCTCAAGCACCTCGTTGCGATATGGCATATTTGAAGCCTCAACCATATTCTCCAACTCAATATAGTCCTCGTTACGTGCAACGGTCTCAACGGCATTGTCTGCAAATGAGATGTGCTGGTGTAGGTAATTGGACATCACCGAAGCACGCTTTCTAGCAAGACGAGAGTTATTTGCATGATCACCCTCTGGAGATGCGGCTCCAGTATATGTAACCTTGATAATCTTGAGGGTAGAGTCCTGCTGAATCTCCTTAATGCGCTTGATGAAATCATCCATGCGCTGCTGGTTGCCCTGAAAATTAGGCTCGTAAATTGAGTAGCCTTGTCTAAAATATACTATCAGCGAGTCGGCTCTGTCTTGAGCTAACACGCTGTAACTTGATAATAAACAAGCTAATATAATCGCTAATTTCCGTATAGATCTACCGAACCATTGACGGTCTTTACTTATGTCGTTCATCATTTCTGTTGCAAAATTAAAAAAATAAATTCAATTAAACAATAGTTTAACCACTTTTTTTTGCGTAAAAATGACCTGTTTTACGGCCTATATTAAGTGCTTTAATTTCACCTATTTTCTTTTCCAGAAATTTGGATGGATGATGTGAGCCAAAAAAGAGAGCAAAAAGGCTGAAAAATGGCTGTCATTGTAGACCATTTTTTGCTTCCAAATATTAGAAAATCGTCGCTTAATGCGGAAAATCCATCCCTTAATAAAATTATTTGGAATCTCTTTTTGTTTATATTTTAGCACATCATCAATAGATTTTGCAACTATTTTTTCGTCCTCTAAGGTACAATATGCAAGCTCTTTTGGCATGCCAAGATAGCTGATGCACATCGAGTTTAGACACTCAAAAAATGGTCGAAATCCAAATTCGTCGGCAAGGTTGATTATCATTGGATAGTCAACTTCGCTGCCGAAACACTTCAAAAATAGTGCCCAATCTGTAAGGTGTCTTATAGATATATTTTCGGCGGCAAAGTGTGCTCCCGCATGCATGATTAAGAAATAAATATTCAAATTTGGTGCAGGAATATGGAATTTTGTGCCGTCAATTTCTGTGGTATAGTGCTCTTCGGTTGTCGAAATATTTTTTAGCGTCTGCTCAATGGAGGCTTTTGAACTTCGTGAGTGCTGCTCAATAAAGTCGTAGTGATTCTCAATCATCACACCGTCAATGTGAAAAACGGTGTGGTGATGATGTGCTTCGTTGATGGCAATTTTGTATTTCTCGCTTAAAATTCTATCGGCCTCGCTCTGCTTGCCAAATAGCCAAATATCAATATCGCTACAAGGGCGATGTTTAGGAACTGGGTATAGTTGCGCAAGTCCTATACCCTTGAGAATCATTAGTTTGATGTTGTTCTCTGAGTATATGCTCTCCAGACGTTTTGCAACTGCTACCTTTTGTCTATATTTGCGCTCTATCTTGTCAGTGGCAGAGATAAATCGCATTTTTATTGGGCGCGGAATATCTATTTTATTGGCAATAAGTGAGTCAAGAATAATAGCACATACGCCCTGACGTAGAGATAGCTGATAGAGCTCAAACCATTGCTCTGGGGTCTGATTCTCTACCTTCTCACGCTCTAAAATAGATGGGTTATCCCACAGGTAACTACTGAGAAGTTGTGATATTATCTGCGCACTTAATCTCATATACTATCGATTAGTAACTCTGCCTGGGTATGCTTCAAGAGCTTTAGCGAGTATTGTTAACGCCTTCCTTAAATCATTTTTATCCAGTACGTATGCAATGCGCACCTCGTTGCGACCTAAGTTCTCCTCTGAATAAAAACCCGAAGCTGGTGCTAGCATAATAGTTGCACCCTCATACTCAAAGTCATTGAGACACCATTCGCAGAAGCGATCACTGTCATCAATAGGTAGGCGCACGACTGTATAGAATGCACCCATCGGTATTGGTGAATATACACCGTCAATCTTGTTAAGTCCATCAATAAGACAGTTGCGTCGCTCAATATACTCTTCGTATGTATGTATTGCGTATGAGCGAGGACAGTCAAGAGATGCCTCGGCAACAATCTGTCCAAGTAGCGGTGGGCTAAGACGTGCTTGGCAGAACTTCATGACGGCATCACGTAGTGTTTTATTTTTTGTAATCAGAGCCCCGATGCGGATTCCGCACTCTGAGTAACGCTTTGATACAGAGTCTATTAATACAACATTCTGCTCTATGCCCTCAAGGTGACAGGCTGATATATAAGGAGAGCCTGTATAGATAAACTCACGATATACCTCGTCAGAGAATAGGAATAGATCGTATTTTTTAACAAGGTCGCGAATTAGATTCATCTCTTTGCGAGTGTATAGGTATCCAGTCGGGTTGTTCGGATTGCAGATAAGGATTCCTCGTGTACGCTCGTTAATCAGCTCCTCAAACTTCTCAATAGGTGGCAGTGCAAAACCCTCATCAATGGTAGATGTAATAGGGCGGATAACCGCACCTGCCGAGATCGCAAATGCCATATAGTTGGCATATGCCGGTTCAGGAACGATAATCTCATCGCCAGGATTTAGGCACGACATAAAGGCAAAAAGAACCGCCTCAGAGCCTCCTGAAGTGATGATTATATCGTCGGCAGTTAGCTTGATTTGATACTGGTCGTAATAACCAACAAGTTTCTCGCGGAATGAGCGGAAACCATCACTTGGGCTATACTCGAGAATTTTGCGATCTATATGTTTCAATGCCTCCAGTCCCTCAATAGGAGTCTCAATGTCTGGCTGACCGATATTGAGATGATAGACCTTTGTGCCACGGCGTTTTGCAGCCTCGGCAAGCGGTGCTAGTCGCCTAATAGGCGATGATGGCATCAGTACGGCTCTCTCTGAAATCTTTGGCATATGAGTTCTTTATTAGTCAAGTTTTGCAAAGTCCGAGTTTTGGCTCTTGAACTCTGGAACTATCTGTTTCATAAGTTTTACCATGTCTATAATCTGTACGGCATAAGCGAGCTCGCGTAGCTTGTCTATACCCTCTGCAGCGTCGTTATAGTCATATTCACGCACCTTAGCAATACGAATCTTTGAGTGGTTGGTCTCAATGGTATTCTCGGTGTTTGAGAGTACCTCCTCGTAGAGTTTTTCGCCAGGACGCAAACCTGTAAATTTAATCTCAATATCTCTGCCAACCTTAAATCCTGCCAGTTCAATCATGCGCTCAGCTAATTTAACAATTTTAACGCTCTCGCCCATATCAAAGACAAAGATTTGGTTGCCTCCACTCATTGTTGCTGCCTCCATAACCAGACGACAAGCCTCTGGAATAGTCATAAAGAAGCGGGTTATATCTGGATGGGTAACGGTTACGGGGCCACCGGCAATAATCTGCTCACGGAAACGAGGAATTACAGAACCGTTACTGCCTAAAACATTGCCGAAACGTGTTGTGACAAACTTGGTCTTGCCATCTACTCGCCCCTCAGCAATAGCTGTGCCGAGAGATTGTACATAGATCTCTGCAAGACGTTTGGTACATCCCATGATATTGGTTGGATTTACAGCCTTGTCGGTTGAAATCATAACCATCATCTCCGCATTGTGCTTGATACACATATCGGCAACATTGCGTGAACCGTAGACATTGACTAATACGGCCTCGCATGGATTCTCCTCCATCAGTGGTACATGTTTGTATGCCGCGGCGTGGAAGACAACCTGAGGCTTATACTTTGAGAATACATACTCCAAACGGTTTGGTTGGCGAACATCTCCAATGATAGGAATGATTTGTAGCGACTTGTATTTATCCTCAAGCTCCAGGCGAATATTGTGCATTGGGGTCTCGGCATTGTCAAACATAATTAGCTTGTCAATGCCAAATGTTACAAGCTGACGGCAGAGCTCTGAACCGATACTTCCAGCGGCGCCAGTAACAAGAATGGTCTTACCAGAGAAGTTTTCAATAATCTCATTCATGGAGATTTTAATCTCATCACGACCAAGTAAATCCTCGATTTTTACCTCGCGGATTGCAGATTGAGGAATATTTCCATCCACAGCCTCATCAATCGGTGGAGCTACCAAAATCTTTATATTGTGCGATGTGCAGAATGGAATTAACTTCTCACTCTCCTCGCGTAGCGAGTCATAATTCGGGAAGAGGATGTAATTTACGTTTCTATTTGCAAATAGAGCCTCAAGTTGTTCATCGCTCTTATTCTTAAAGTGGTAGAGATTTATACCGGCCAACTTAGCGCTTGAGGCGTCGTATTGTATGAAGCCCACAACCTTATAGTGTGGCGAGTTGTCTAAACGAAGCTTTAGTGCTGTAGACTTCTCCGATGAACCGTATATGAATATGTTGCGACGTAAATCTGTTGAAACAAAACTCTGTTTGATTGTGTCATAGACAACAACCATTGCAATTCGGGTTATGATGAAGATGCTGAATGTCAGTAGTGCATCAAAAAGTAGGATTATTGGCAGAATTGTGTTTGTGTAGCCAAGTACTGTAATCGCACAAATGCCAAGAAGAACCTCTTTGATGATTGTTGCGACTACAAGCTTCCAAATATCACTGATAGTACTATGACGTATAATTATACGATGAGTACGCATTGTTAGTACGCCAATGATTGTCGCTACAATGGTGTAAAAGGCGACAATGATTACCGTGCGTAGAGGTATACTAATGTCGTGCATAATAGCATCTATGCAGACAATGGTACACATTGAGGCAATCAATGATATGAGGATGTCGATTATGGCAATTACACCAGAGTGTACATATTGCTCAAATGCATATTTTTTTATTAAGTCGGTAAAGTTGGACATAATATATAAGTGCGTTAGTTAAGGGTCTACATATCAACTAACAAAGATACAATTTTTTTCTGAAAAAAGAGTGTTTCTTGAAAAAAGAAAAAACTGCCCTAAAAAAGGCAGTTTTATTATAGAATATATAAGCCTCTAATACTCTACAAATACGCACTCGATACCTACGCGTTTAAGTAGCTCAAGACCATCCTCGCAGCGGTACTTCTCGCCATAGACAACTCGCTTAATACCAGCTTGGATGATAAGTTTTGAGCACTCAAGGCATGGTGAAGCGGTGATGTATAGTGTGGCTCCATCGCAGTTATTTGCACTCTTTGCCACTTTGGTTATAGCATTAGCCTCAGCATGCAGTACGTATGGTTTTGTCTGTCCCATATCATCCTCGCAGATATTCTCAAAACCTGATGGCGTGCCGTTATAGCCGTCAGAGATAATCATCTTATCCTTGACAATAAGCGCACCAACCTGACGACGTACACAATATGAGTTCTCTGCCCATATCCTCGCCATCTTGAGGTAGCGAACATCCAGCTGACGCTGTTTCTCCTCTGCGTATCCCATATTACTTTCCGTGACAGTGCTTATACTTCTTACCGCTACCGCAAGGGCAAGGGTCGTTGCGACCAACCTTCTTCTCTACGTGTATAGGAGCTGGCTTGCTCTTCTCTCCCTGACCTGCAGCCGCTGCAGCCGCCATGCGTGATGCCTGGAGCTTGTTTACATCAACCTTAGCCTTCTGCTGGCGAGCCTTCTGAATAGCGTCTGGATTCTGCTGCTGCACCGGAATGTATGCCTTGTTGAGTACCGCAAGAACGTCGCGGTTAATCTTCTCAAGCATCTTAGAGAAGAGGTTGAATGACTCGAACTTATAGATAAGCAGTGGGTCCTTCTGCTCGTATGAAGCGTTCTGTACACTCTGGCGAAGGTCGTCCATCTCGCGTAGGTGCTCACGCCATGCGTCATCAATCATTGTGAACATCACAATCTTGGTGAATGTACGGAAAATCTCAGCTCCGTCGCTATCCTTACACTTCTGAAGATTTACTGGAACATTGTAGCCCAAGTGGCCATTGGTGAGAGGGAAGTACATATTGCCCTCAAGGTTATCCTTACGCTGCTCATAGATTTGAGTCATCACAGGACGCACAGTGTCAGCAACAGCCTTAGCACGACGAGCATAGAGGGCCTGCAAGTCGCTGACAATCATCTCGATAATCTCTGCACGCTTAGCCTTCTCGTACTGCTCAGCTGTAAAGGATGGCTGCATACCAACCTCACGAATAAGCTCAAAGCTGAATCCCTCAAAGTCAATACCCTCATTCTCGTTCATAAACGCCTCAGCGTAGTCGTACATCAGGTTGTTGAGATCAATCTCAATACGCTCACCGTAGAGAGCATTGCGACGACGGGTGTAGATAACCTCACGCTGAGAGTTCATCACATCGTCATACTCAAGCAGACGCTTACGAACGCCAAAGTGGTTCTCCTCAACCTTCTTCTGGGCGCGCTCTACCGCCTTAGACATCATGCCTGACTCAATAGCTTCACCCTCCTGAATGCCCATCTTGTCCATCATTGCAGCAATACGGTCTGAACCGAAGAGACGCAACAAATCATCCTCAAATGAGACAAAGAAACGGCTTGAACCAGGATCACCCTGACGACCACTTCGACCACGAAGCTGACGGTCTACACGGCGAGACTCATGGCGCTCAGTACCGATAATAGCAAGACCACCGGCATCCTTAACCTCCTGAGTCAGTTTAATATCGGTACCACGACCAGCCATGTTGGTGGCAATGGTAATCTGTCCAGGACGACCAGCCTCAGAGACAATCTGAGCCTCAAGTTGGTGCTGCTTTGCATTGAGCACGTTATGTTTCAGTCCACGAATCTTGAGCATGCGGCTAAGCAACTCAGAGATCTCGACAGATGTAGTACCCACAAGCACTGGACGGCCCTGCTTAACAAGGCTCTCAATTTCTGCAATAACGGCGTTATACTTCTCGCGCTTAGTCTTATAAATTACATCGTCTAAGTCGTGACGAGCAATAGGTTTATTGGTAGGAATAACCACAACATCGAGCTTGTAGATGTTCCAGAACTCTGAAGACTCAGTCTCTGCAGTACCGGTCATACCTGCCAGCTTGTTGTACATGCGGAAGTAATTCTGTAGAGTAATTGTCGCAAAGGTTTGAGTCGCAGCCTCTACCTTAACACTCTCCTTAGCCTCAATTGCCTGATGCAGACCATCAGAGTAACGACGACCGTCAAGAATACGTCCTGTCTGCTCATCTACAATCTTCACTTTATTATCCATTACCACATACTCAACATCGCGCTCAAACATTGCATATGCCTTAAGCAACTGGTGTACGGTGTGTACACGCTCAGACTTTGTTGAGTATTCTGTGATAAGTGAGTCCTTCTTCTGGGCTTTCTCCTCAAGGCTGAGCTCACTATTTGCCTCAAGCTCAGCAATCTCTGCTCCGATGTCCGGTAGGACAAAGAAGCCGTCCTCCTTAAAGTAGCGAGAGAGCACCTCATGGCCCTTATCTGTAAGCTCGACGGTGTTCATCTTCTCGTCAATGACAAAGAAGAGCTCGTCAGTAACCTCAGGCATGCGGCGGTTGTTGTCAGCCATGTATATGCCCTCGGTCTTTTGCATTTGTACCTTAATACCCTGCTCTGAGAGGAACTTGATGAGAGCCTTGTACTTTGGAAGACCCTTGTAAGCGCGGTATGTCAGCAGACCGCACTCCTCCATTCTACCCTCGGCAGCAAGACCACGCGCCTCAGCAAGCAGTGAGGTTACAAAGTCGCGCTGTAGACCATAGAGGTACTTGATAGATGGGCAGTACTGCTCAAAGAGTTGATCCTCGCCCTTAGGTACAGGGCCAGAGATGATGAGCGGAGTACGAGCATCGTCAATAAGCACAGAGTCCACCTCATCCACAATGGCATAGTTGTGCTTGCGCTGTACAAGGTCTGCAGGTGCTGATGCCATGTTATCGCGCAGATAGTCAAAACCGTACTCGTTGTTTGTACCAAAGGTAATATCTGCAAGATAAGCCTTACGACGAGCCTCAGAGTTTGGCTGATGAAGGTCAATACAGTCTACTGAAAGACCATGGAACTGATAGAGAGGTCCCATCCACTCGGCATCACGACGAGCAAGATAGTCGTTGACAGTTACCATATGTACACCCTTACCTGGAAGTGCGTTGAGGAATACCGGCAGTGTAGCCACCAATGTCTTACCCTCACCGGTTGCCATCTCGGCAATCTTACCGAGGTGTAGCACAACACCACCGAAGAGCTGTACATCGTAGTGAATCATATCCCACTTGATGTCATTTCCACCAGCTGTCCAGCGTGTTGAGTAGATAGCCTTGCCATCCTCAATGGTGATAAAGTCCTTCTCTGCTGCAAGATCGCGGTCAAAGTCGTTAGCAGTAACAACAACAGTCTCGTTCTCGGCAAAACGGCGAGCAGTATCCTTCATAATTGCAAAAGCCTCTGGAAGAATCTGCTTAAGCACATCCTGAATCTTGTTCTTTACAATAGTCTCGGTATTCTCAATATCCTTAGCAATCTTCTCCTTCTCGGATACTGAAATATCTGGATTTTCAAGCTTTACCTTCTGCTGAGCAATATGCTGTTCGTCGGCAGCGATGTGCTCTGCAATCTGACGACGCAGAGCGGCTGTACGCTCACGAAGTTCATCGTTGCTAAGTTCCTTGATTTTAGGATATATCTCCTTGATTTTTAGCAAATAAGGCTCAACCTCTTTGCGGTCTTTGTCGGCTTTACTACCGAAGAAAAATTTAATTACACTTGATAAAATATCCATAGTCTAAAAGTTTTTACATATACAATGCGCGCAAAGATAGTAAAAATTCTTTAGAATTAAAAGTGTTACTGGATATTTATATAGGTATAGGGAGTTTTTACCCCAAATTGTTATTATAAACTCTGGATAGGGCACTCAGCGCAGCGACCTTTTTGGCAATATTCGGTGATAATCTGTATAATAGCTTGGCTCTCAAGTGCATTTTTAGGCTCTATGCCAATCATCTGCCAACTGCGGATGTAGCGATTGTCTTCGGCAGGGATAGCCCTCAGTAGTTCAATAGCATTTAGCTTAAGGTTGTGCTGACCGATATTGTCAGAGTATGCAATTTGCACCGGAACAACCAGATTGATACCTAAAATATGGCTCTTGGCTTTGCCTATGCGCTTTGGAACATCTTTAGAGTCGCGAGCAGGGATAAAATGGCTCTTCCAGTACTCTGAAGCCTCTACACAAAATAGCTCCTCTATATCTTTGGCGCTTTTACACGCAATGATATGGTTTACGATAAACTCCCTGCTGTGGAGTAGCATTGCCAGCTGTGCAATACGAAGAACTGGATGGTTAAATGGACGTACTTGTGCAATATTCCAGTCGGTTATCCTCATTGATGTGAGGTCGTACTTGTAGGCTAGGTGGTTCCACTGCTCCTTGAGTGATAGGGTGTACTCATCCTCCGGGTAGCGGAATAGTAAGCCTGAACCACCGAGTAGAAGAGCCTCGACAGATTGCAGTGAATGTACCTCACGCAGTATGTGGTGGTATGGAACAGTGATTGCCAGACGATGATAAGACTCTTTGTTTACACCAACATCCATCATCCTGAACAGAATCTCATAACAGGTCTGGTTCCAATCCTTATCTACACGCTCGTATATCTGCTTAATGTCGTTATACTTGCGCTGTAGACGTTGTGCAGCAATCTGCTCAAAGACAGATTGTAACTGCTCAGGAGTGGCCTCGGCAAGACGCTGATGACAAGAGATTTGTTCCATAGAGCCGATGTTTAGAATAGGTTGAGCTCAAGTAGAGCCTCCTCGCTCATCATACTCTTATCCCATGCGGGCTCAAAGACAAGGATTACATTAACCTTACTAACCCCTTTAACCTTAGCAACTTGAATATTGACATCCTCAACAAGCATATCTGCCATAGGACAGTTCGGAGCTGTGAGAGTCATCTGTATTGTAACCTCGCCAGAGGGGTTGTAATCAATGTCGTAAATAAGACCTAAATCGTAGATATTTACGGGAATCTCTGGGTCGTATATGTTTTTGAGTGTCAGGACTATATCCTTCTCAACCTCTAAAATCTCTTCGGGTGTCATCTTTCTACATTTTTGTTGAGAATGCGAGCGCAAAGAGTCGCATCTGTTTGATTGTTGCCACAACGCCATTGCCGCGAGTAGGGGAGAGATTCTCTTGCAGACCAATTGACTCAATAAAGTATAGCTCAAGGTCTACAATCTGCTGTGGTGTGCGGCCCTCCATTGCACGAATAAGTAGTGCCAAGATACCCTTCACGATAATAGCATCACTATCTGCTGAGTAGTACACCTTGCCATCCTCAAGGCGAGCATCTACCCAAACGCGGGATTGACACCCCTCGATAATATATTGCTCGGTTTTGTGTGCAGGGTCTATAATAGGAAGATTATCGCTTAGTGAGATGAGGTAGTCATACTTGTCTAACCAATCATCAAACATAGCAAACTCTTCGATAATCTCTTCTTGAATTTTATCAATCATTATCTCTATTTTTTAATCTTTATCAACTCATAAATAACCTCTCCGTCACTACAGTCGGGTCTGCTTATGCCGAGCAGTGAGGCCTCGGTGACAGCTATCGCCGTTGAGCTAACTTTGCGGTCAATTACTCCATTAGGTATGCCGCAGCCGTAGAATATCAGAGGAATATGACGGTCGTAGTTATACGGAGAACCACTTTGGGCTATGTTGTCGTCATCAAGCTCTGTATAGTCGGGCTGCAGGGTATAGAGTATGTCACCAGAACGGCGAGGGTAAAATGTGTTTTGCATAAGTCGTGAGCTAAGATTACTCATCGCTCCACCTTGCAGCGCTGTTGCTGTGGCGGCATTAGCTACACCGCGCAGTTGCATGGCAAATGTAGCTGCCTCATTTTGTACCTGAGCGATAGATAGCTTCTTTGCATAGACAAGGTCGCGGTTGAGGTATATTGCTCCATCATCAAAACTCAGTACCCAGCTACCTTGTCCATATTGCGCACTCAGAAAGGCGTTGAGGATAACCTCTGCTTGGCGAGTATTGAAGTTGTTCAGCTCTCTATTTGGAGAGGTATTGCTATGTCCCATACCATGGTCAGCAGTCAGAACAATAAGGTAGTCGCGCTGGTTAGGGTAGCATACATCAACAACCTTTAGAAACTCTGCAATTGTAGCATCAAGTCGATATAGCATATCTTCATACTCGATAGAGTCAGAGCCATATCTCTCGGCGATATTACGAGGTACATCAAGGCAGATGTTGAGAATCTTTGTGCCAGTAAGCTCCTTGTTGTTGTACATCTTATCAAGTACCTTAGTAGCAAACTCAAACAGCGCACCATTGCCTCCAGGGTTAGCCATCAACTCATCAACCCATCCCTCTGTAAGTTTGCGATTGCTTGTTGTGCGCTGCTTGGCATAGAGGTCGTAGATGTGTATATCGGTCACACGGCTGTTTATGTACTTACCTTTAGTTAGTTTGCCATACCACTTATTTGGTAGATGAATGCGATTAAAACCTAACTCATTGTGTGTGTTTACCCAACTTGGAAGCTCCTTTGAGTAGCAAGCTGCACTGTTCCAGTTTCCTAACTGGTCAATCCAATAACACTCGCCACCCTTGCCGGCTAACGATATTGCAGATGCGGGGTTATGCGCAATGGTTACCGTCTGACTATTATCTCTATTGCTCCTGAGAGTCTGAGAGAGTGTAGGAGATAGCAGGTGGTCGGTTGTATACTCTCCACGATTGCCTTTGTAGAGATAAACAGCGGTATTGCCACTTGTGCGGTCATACCAACGTGTTGAGGCTATACCGTGCATTGATGGTAGAGCTCCGGTGGCAATAGTGGATAGAGCCATCTGCTCAGATGTGGGGATGAAGTCTGTATAACACTCTGTAAAGTTTGTTCCGCCCCTCTTTAGACGTATTATGCCCTCTTGGGAGAAGTTGGCACTATAGCGCTCAAGGTCAGTGGCTCTCATTCCTCCAACAACAATATTGATAACCATCTTAGGCTGTGCCGAGGCACAAATGGTTGTGGCAAAGGCGAGTATTGATAGTATAAATTTACGCATAACAGTCATTTAGGTTGCAAATGTACTAACTTTTATCAGAATATTGGCTAAAAATCGCACATTCATCACTAAAATCTACCTCTTCTATCGCCATAGCTGCCTCCAGTTGCTTATGACAGAACTCTTTGTACTCCCTACTTGTTGAGTTAAAAGGACGGTGAGTAGCAGCGGTTACAATCTTCATAACCTTGGGTAGAAGTTGCTTGGTGCGCTCGGTAAATATCACCTCAGAGAATTTATCCCATATATACTCTATGGCTTGGTTGGATGGATGAACAAGGTCCTCGGCATAGAAACGATAGTCACGCAAATCGTCTGTAACAATCTCATACGCAGGGAAATAGTCAGCGTTATTAAAGCGAGAACAAAGCTCGGCGATTGCAAGGCGAAGGGTTGCTTTACTCAGGGAGTTCTCTGTAAGTCCATCGGATAGGTGTCTAACAGGACTGAGGGTGAAAATTACATGTTTATCGCTTAAAATGCCCTCCATTAGAGGTGTGAATGTAGTGATAATCTCCTCAACACTCAGACGGCGACGGATAAAGCTGCTTAGAGGTTGCTTATGGCAATTTGCAACAACGCTCTTTGTGGCTATATGCTCATAGACCCATGCGGTTCCAAAGGTGATAATCACACAATTTGCCTCCGAAAGAGCTTTATGTCCTGTAGCTATGGCATTATTGAGTGCACTAATTGCATCATCAAGTGTTGCTTGAGCAAGGCACGAGTGGCTGTCAAGACTGACGAAACTATCCCCACGAGTAACTATGCGCTCAATATTGACAGCATTCAGATGTGTAAAATTCGTTAGCGCAGTTGCAATAGATATGGGGTTGAATAGAATGCCTGTAGGGCAGAGATTAACCTTAAACTTTGCTTGAATAAGTTTTTGAGCTATATTTTGAGCAAAACAACTACCTACGGCAAAGATTTTCGTGCTGTAGTCAATCTTTGCCGTAGGTGAAATGCTCTCAATCTCTGTACGAAATTTCACAGTACGATTATTTTACCGCAATCTTTGCAATTCGGCGCTCGTGGCGACCTCCAGTCTCGAATGGGGTTACGAGCCACTGCTCAAGGATTGCCAAAGCTGTATCATTGTCAATAAATCGAGCTGGCAGAACCAGAACATTGCAGTCGTTGTGCTGACGAGTAATAGCAGCAATCTCAGGAAGCCAACAGATAGATGCACGCACCTTCTGATGCTTGTTAAGGGTGATAGCCATACCCTCACCGCTACCACAGATACCGATTGCGCGGTCAAACTCGCCATTCTCAAGCGCCTCGGCCATTGGGTGTGCATAATCTGCATAGTCGCAGCTCTCCTCAGAGTTGCAACCAAAATCCATAACCTCAAAGCCCTTTGCTGAGAGATAACCTGTAATAAGCTCCTTTAGTTGATAACCTGCATGGTCCGCAGCAATGCCAATCTTGTTGTTCATAGTCTTTAGGATGTTCTAATGTTCGTTAATGCTACAAAGTTATGCAAAATTATTTTATTTTAATACCTTTGTGGCGTGAAAATAATTTTGATAATAGTCGGAAGCATCTCTTTTGCTCTTGCGGTGGCTGGAATTTTCCTGCCACTACTGCCTACTACGCCTCTGCTGTTACTTGCTGCAGCTCTGTGGCTTAGATCTTCAGATAGACTCTATAATTGGCTGATAAACCACCCCTCTTTTGGTGAGTATATCCGTAACTTCCAACAGCACCGCTCTATTCCACTCAAGGTCAAAATCTATGCCGTAACAATGGTTTGGATAACTATCGGTTATTGCATTCTTGCGGTTGTGGATGAGTATTGGTGGGCACAACTACTAATGGCACTCCTTGCCACTGCAATCACATGGCATATACTTAGTTATAAGACATTAAAAAAGTAGATGAGCAGAAAATACGGCTCATCTACTTTTTTTAGTGTCTCGTGTGCACTGTCCGTGTTTAATTATTTGTGATATTTTTTGTGGTGCCCACATTTTCTACAATAAGATTTTTCCCACTCTTCCCCACTTGTGATTGGTGAGAATCCTAAACAATCACAGCCTTGGGTATATGTGCAATGTTTTCCTCTAAATGATGGATTATTATTGTTGGTTTGATTAACTACAACCCAACCTCTTCCTTGACAATTCGCACAGTATTGATACATTGGATATCCCCAAGCATTATATCCAGCAAATACCGTTCCGCTCCCTCCGCAGGCAGGACAAGCTACTTGCACATAGTTTTGAGGTGCTACTGGTGTTTCAGTCTCGGATGCCTTTATATTGTAAATCCATCCAAGACTCACAACTAATAATAAGATAATAATCTTTTTCATAATTTTTAGAAATAAAAGTAGATTCCTTGATATTTTACACGACGAGGCCACTCTAAATTATCATTGTCGTGATATGATGCTGGCATAAAAGTGTATGTACTAAAACGTACCCACTGATTGCACCCATCTTTAGTGTCAGCTCTGTTGAAATAGACCGGGAATGTGCCGTAGTATTTCCAGTGACCTCCATCTTTGTAGTATAGCTTTGCGTTTGTATAGAATGTAAAGCCCTCTAGATCTTCGTCTGAAAGACTTGTATTGCTAGTGGGTTCTTCTGTTTCTGATATAGTTGTAGTTTGTAGCGCGTTTGCTGTCATTTTATTTGTACAGATAGTTGCACAAATGATAATCACCAAAATAAAAATCTTTTTCATAAATGAACTTTAGGTTAAAGAATGTTATTTACTGCATTTTAATAAAATAAAAATCCCCGTTATCCTCTACAAAATGAGAATAGGCACTAACATCTCTTTTTCTCATTGAAGGTCGATTGTTACTATTGATAACATATTCTACTGAAGAATATGGATTGAGTGAAAAATAAACATATGTTTGCTTTTTGTAGATATCGCCATTTCTTTTGTCTCCTGTTGTTCGAAATTGTTTTTCTCCGTCAATATATCTGTATTCTATATCTATTGATACTGTATAAGGTTTTAATAAATACCCTTCTGCGTTTTCCAACTCCCAGAATTTATCAGATATGGAATAATTAAGTGCAGCCGGATCGCTATATGCGCATTCCGCAGCATCGTATTTATTAAAGCACAAAGATGTTACTTCTCCATAATTTCTCCACTCTGTAGAGCGACCTTGCATAGTGTCGCACTCAGATGCGTTTTCGAAAATTAAACATTTTGCAGTTGCAGCATAGAATGCGCCACATAGGAGAACTGCGATGTATAATGCGGTAACAAGGATAGTTTTTTTCATATACTTTTTAAATTAATGATAATGAGATTAGTAGTAGTCCAGGATGTATACGCACAAAAAAAGCGCGGGACATTTGACTATTCCCGCTCAGAGGTGTTTGGCGTAACCCGGACAGATAAATAATCAAAAGCCCACGCATACACGCAGGCATTTCAACTATTATTCCTCTCTGTCTTTTAGTCGCCAAACTTTCTGAGCAGTGGAATAAAGCTAAAACGCTTTTCCAATATTTAAAATGTGCGTAATAAAATACGCTAATGTTTCATAGGCAAAATGTTTTGTTGTTTGTATATGCAAAATTAGAAAAACTTTTGTAAATAACCAAACCAACAAAAGGCCGACCAAAAATACTTTTTAGTCAGCCTCTTGTAATCTATGTAAATTATTTATCGTACTGTTGCGCCGGTCTGCTTCTCAAAGGCAGCCTGAAGTGCCGCCATTGTGCGCTCAATAGCCTTGTCAGTCAGAGTCTGGCTCTTATCCTCAAGGATGAATGACAGAGCGTATGACTTCTTGCCCTCTGGGAGTTTGTCGCCCTCATAGACATCAAACAGGGCTACACTCTTGAGGAGTTTGCGCTCAGTAGCGAAGGCAATAGTACGCAGGGTAGCAAAGCTTACGCTCTTGTCAACAAGCAATGCAAGGTCGCGCTTTACTTCTGGATACTTAGCAAGCTCAGTGACGGTAATCTTATGCTTGCGGGTAGCCTTAATGAGTGTATCAAAGTCAATCTCGGCGAAGAAGACCTCCTGCTTAATACCCATAGTCTTGCAGAGTTTAGATGCAATCTGACCCATCCAAACAAGCGGTTTCTTGTTGATATATAGGCAAATAGCGTCGCCAAAGATATCAAAGTCGCAACTCTCACACTTCAGGTCGTAGATGTCAAGACCAAATCGCTTGAGTAGAAGTTCTACAGATGCGCGGAGTGTGAAGAATGAACTGCTTGCACCCTTGCAGTTCCATGATGGAGTGCTGTCGTTACCTGTAACGGTGATTGCAAGACGGTAGTTCTCAGAGTATGCAGAGAGTGGATTCTCCTCTGTTGTAGCCTCAGCATTGTAGTAGTAACAGTTGCCTGCCTCGTAGAGCTTAAGGTCTGCATTCTTGTGGTTGATATTGAGCGCCACAGCCTCCAGAGCGTTGAAGACAAGAGTCTGACGCATAACATTAAGGTCTGTAGAGAGTGGGTTGAGAATCTTAACGCAGTTCTCAGCTTTGTAGCACTCAAGACCCTCGTAGTAAGCAGCCTTAGTGAGCGAGTTAGACATAATCTCTGTATAACCACGAGCGGTAAGCATATCCGATACCATATTGACAAGGCGAGTCTTGTCAGGCTTCTGAACATACGAGAGGGTAGAGTTTACATGTGTAGGAATCTCAATGTTGTTGTAGCCGTAAATACGAAGCACATCCTCAATAAGGTCAGCCTCGCGCTGAACATCTACGCGATATGGCGGTACAGCAACAGATAGAACGCCATTCTCCTCCTTCTCAATAACCACATCAAGGGCAGTGATGATGCTCTTAATAGTCTCGTCTGCAATATCTTTGCCGATAAGCATCTTTGCACGAGATAGTGAAAAATCAAAGCGGAAAGGCTCAACCTTTACTGGATAGATATCAGTAATCTCGCTGCTGATTGTACCCCCTGCAAGCTCTTTGAAGAGTAGGGCTGCACGCTTAAGTGCATAGACCTGCATATTAGGGTCTACACCGCGCTCAAAGCGGAATGATGAGTCGGTGTTAAGTCCGTGACGCTTAGCGCTCTTACGCACTGATACTGGATTGAAGTATGCGCTCTCGATAAATACGTTGGTAGTTGTATCGCTAACACCTGAGTCAAGACCTCCGAATACACCTGCCAGGCACATTGGGCGCTCAGCTGAGCAGATCATAAGGTCTGCAGCCGAGAGCTTGCGCTCTGTGCCATCAAGGGTTACGAATGGTGTTCCCTCCTCGCAGTTGCGAACTACGATTTTGCCACCCTCAATCTTGTCAGCATCAAAGGCGTGCAGTGGCTGACCAAGCTCAAAGAGTACGAAGTTGGTAATGTCCACAAGATTGTTCTTTGGATTGATGCCCGCAGCACGAAGATAGTTCTGCATCCACTCTGGCGATGGCCCAATCTTACAACCCTTAACAGTAACGCCTGCATAGCGAGGGCAGGCTGTTGTATTTGCAACCTCTACGTCAATCTTAAGCTCATTATTATCAACTGCAAAATCCTCTACGCTTGGCATACGAAGTTCTGCACGCTGGCCCTGGCTCTTAAGATAGGCAACAAGGTCACGAGCCACACCGATGTGAGATGCTGCGTCAACGCGGTTTGGAGTAAGACCGATAGCGATAAGGTAGTCGTCCTCAATATGGTAGTAATCGCGAGCAGGAGTTCCGACAACAGCATCCTCTGGAAGCTCAATAATACCTGCATGGTCAGAGCCAATGCCTAGCTCATCCTCTGCACAGAGCATACCGAGTGACTCTACACCACGAATCTTGCTACGCTTAATCTTAAAGCCCTCAGTCGCATCAATAGGGTAGAGTACTGCACCTACAGTCGCGCACATAACCTTTAGGCCCTGACGACAGTTTGCTGCACCGCAGACGATATTAAGCGGAGCCTCTGCGCCAACATCAACGGTTGTAATATGGAGGTGGTCAGAATCTGGATGGTCCTCACAAGTGAGTACCTGACCCACAACAACACCCTCAAGACCACCGCGAATGGTCTCCACCTTCTCAAAACCCTCAACCTCAAGACCTATATCTGTCAGTACGGTTGCTACCTGATCTGCCGAAAGGTCTATATCGGCATAATTCTTAAGCCACTTAAATGAAATATTCATATCTAGTTTGTTATATTATTTTCAGACGCGCAAAGATAGTAAAAAAGTTGGAAATCAGAAGCACTTGCAGAAAATATCTGCCATTCGTTGTTGAATCTCCGAGTCGCGACCCCTCTTTGGATGCCAACCATACTCTACGCCGCCCATGATTTCTGTTGCATTTTGGTCTGGATGGGCATAATAGACAGATATTTGAACGCCGGTCTGAGGGTCTGGTTTGTCTTTGGTAAAACCAATCTGCTCGTCAAATTTGCAGAGACGTACAGACTCCCACTTATCGTCTAGCTTGCGTACCGACTCGTTAAAATTGGTACGAGCGTCGTGCCAATGTGTGCAGATGAGTATATCTACAGGCTTGCCACCTGCTATTCCAAACCACTTTGAGTCGGGATTGAATTCAAGTGCTTGGCAGAGGGCTATATACTGTTTGATAACATAGTCGTATGCCTCAACATAGGGGGTATGTACTCCAACACCATCGTAGACATTGTAGTTGTGGGTGTGCATGATGGCAAATGTTGCAAAACTGTCAAGCTCCTCGAGTGTAAATAGGCTATTCTCCCTCATACTCTTGGCTGTGTCCTTGATATTGCTGCCAGAGATGGCCTTGTTGATAGGCTTTAGTTGCAGCTGCTCGCAGGCCAACTCAAACCAACAGTTTTCAGGGTAGGCGAATGATGCACCGACAATACAAAGGCTGTCGGTTGTGATTTTGCTCTGTTGCTCCTCAGTATTACAACCGCAACAAAGTAGGGTAAAAAGTAGTATAAATATTCTCTTCATGCCACAAAGTTATAAAATTATAGACAATCTTACCCTTCGATTCTTAACTTTTTACTACTTTTGCGTTATGAAACAGATTGTAAAAAAGATTGGCGACTATATGGGACTTGTGAAATTCGCCCATACAATTTTCGCTATGCCATTTGCCCTTATGGCTTTTGTGTTTGCACTTAAAAGTACAAACGGAGAGTTTAGTTGGCTGCTGCTGTTGCAGATTGTCGGCTGTATGGTCTTTGCGCGCAGCGTCGCTATGGGCTTCAATCGCTGGGCGGATAGGGATATTGATGGCAAGAATCCGCGCACTACCGCTCGTGAGATTCCGGCAGGTAAAATATCTGCAAAGAGTGCGCTGATTTTCGTCGTTATAAATGCCCTGCTATTTGTTGCTACAAGTTTGAGTATCAATACTCTGACTGCAATTCTGTCGCCAGTGGCTTTGGCGGTCGTTATGGCGTATAGCTACTGTAAACGATTTACATCTTTGGCACACCTTGTGCTTGGATTGTCACTCGGTATTGCACCATCTGCAGCATATATTGCTGTGACTGGAATGCTAACATTTGCGCCATGTCTGCTCTCACTGTTGGTGATAACTTGGTGCGGTGGCTTTGATATTATCTACGCACTGCAAGATGTGGAGTTTGATAGAGAGCAAGGCCTGCATAGCATCCCTGTTCGCTTTGGCGTTCGTGGCGCAATATATATCAGTATAGCCTTGCACGTAGTAAGCATTGTGTCGCTGCTTCTCTTTGCTCTGTTCTGCCCTCAGGGATGGCTGTTGTGGATTGGTGAGGCGCTTTTCTGTGGGTGTATAGTCCTAGAGCATATCCTTGTAACACCAACAAAGCAGCGTAACATAGGCATCGCCTTTGGTACGCTGAATGGAATCGCAAGCCTTACACTTGCAACATTTACTATAGCACAACTTATTATCGGCTAACGCTTAGAGCCTGATTTGGTTTTGATGGCTATTACGCCTCCTACACCCTTGAAACCGTAGAGTGTACCGTCGCGTTGTATCTCTACACTGGCTACGTCGTTGATGTTAATTGCATTTATAGAGCCAATCTCCATGCCGTCGCAGATAATCAAAGCGTTGGCGTGGTTGCCGATACTGTTCACACCGCGAATAGTTACATTTCCAGCACCATCTATCACAAGACTTGTCGCTTTAGCACGCAGTGCATCGGCAAGGTTGGAAAAGCCTTCGCGCTCAATCATCTCGGCTGTAAGAACGCCGCCCTTAGTAGGTAGCTCACGACGTGTAACATAATCATTTCCAGCATCAACAAGCGACTGCTCATCAGTTACCGCATGTAGTTTATAGTCATCTGTAAGTACGATTTTAGCACTCTTACGACCCTCTAAGGCTACCTCAATGCGAGACTTTTTGTAACGAATCTCAATAACATCATCAGCCTTTAGATTTGTAAAACCGAACTTGCCATCCTTGCCCGAAATGGTGCGTTTTTCAGAGCCCTTAATGGTGATCTGCGTCTTGATGCCCAGACCGTCCATATCGCAAATTAGACCATTGAACGGAATAGTTTCGGCTGTAGCAATAGCTACGGATAAGGCAAAGGATAGAATAAAAAATAGACCTCTTTTCATAGTGTTATCAATATTTAGACGACCAAAGATAGTAAAAAAATCTATTTTTCACTACCTTTGCGGCCATGTGGATTATTTTAGCATTTTGTTCGGCATCGCTACTCGGACTCTATGATGTAGCAAAAAAACAGGCACTTAAGTCCAATGCAGTACTTCAAGTACTACTGCTTAATACACTGTTTTCCAGCTTGTTATTTTCACCAGTAATAATCAATTCGCTCTTTGGCTTGGGTTGGTTTGAGGGTAGCCATTTTTCTATAACACTCGGCGATTTGGATGCGCATATTGCAGTCTTTATCAAGGCGGTTTTGGTGCTTATTTCGTGGATATGTGGTTATTTTGGTCTCAAAGAGTTACCACTTACAATTGCTGCACCGATACATGCCACACGACCAGTTATGACCCTTGTGGGTGCAATGATAGTCTTTGGTGAGAGGCTCAACTTAACGCAATGGGCCGGTGTGCTTTTAGCCGTTGGTTCGTTGTTTATGCTCAGTCGTTCTGGTAAAAAGGAGGGAATTGATTTTCGTCACAATCGAGGTGTTCTATTTGTCGGACTCGCTGCTGTTACGGGTGCTTGTTGCGGACTATATGATAGGCACATTATGCACTCATTGGAGCCGATGTTTGTACAGAGCTGGTATGTGCTCTATCAGGCTGTTTTAATGAGTATTACGATAGCTATATTGACAATTTTTAAGGTTAAAAAACAAGACGGTGCAGACTCATTTCACTGGTCTTGGGCAATACCTCTGATTTCACTCTTTTTGTCGGCGGCAGATGTGGCTTATCTCTTTGCGCTTTCTGACCCAGATGCGATGATTTCTGTGGTGTCAATGATACGCCGCTCAAGCGTATTGGTTTCGTTTACTTGTGGCGCTTTGCTATTCCATGAACGCAATTTGAAGGCTAAAGCCTTCGACTTAGCACTTATTTTCTTGGGTGCAATACTGCTTTACATAGGATCAAGGTAGTTTTATATGGGGTAAAGTGTAGTATAATTCAAAAATTTTTACTATCTTCGCGCCGTTATGAAGAATATTAGAAATTTTTGCATTATTGCACATATTGACCATGGCAAGAGTACTCTTGCTGACCGACTGCTTGAGATGACAGGTACACTGAATCAGCGTGAAATGCAGAATCAGGTGCTTGATGATATGGATCTTGAGCGCGAGAAGGGTATTACTATCAAGAGCCACGCCATTCAGATGGAGTACAAGGCTAAGGATGGTCAGTTATATACACTCAATCTTATCGACACCCCAGGACACGTTGACTTTTCGTATGAGGTCTCTCGTGCTATTGCATCTTGTGAGGGTGCATTGCTTGTTGTGGATGCTACACAGGGTATTCAGGCACAGACAATCTCGAACTTATATTTAGCACTTGGTAACGACCTTGAGATTATCCCTGTGCTGAATAAGATTGATATGGAGTCGGCGATGATTGACGAGGTAAAGGACCAGGTAGTCGATATGCTCGGCTGCGACTATGATGATATCCTCTGTGCATCGGGTAAGACCGGTCAGGGTGTAGATGATGTCCTTGAGGCTATTGTGAACCGTATTCCTGCCCCTAAGGGGGATGAGAATGCACCACTCCAGGCGCTTATCTTTGACTCAGTGTTCAACCCTTTCCGCGGTGTTATTGCATACTTCCGTGTCTTTAACGGCTCTATCCACAAGGGTGAGCATGTTAAGTTCTTTAATACGGGTAGTGAGTACGATGCTGATGAGGTGGGTGTGCTGAAACTTAAGATGGTGCCACGCGCTGAGATTAAGGCGGGTGATGTAGGATATATCTGTTCGGGAATTAAGAACTCTAAGGAGATTAAGGTCGGAGATACAATCACCTCTGTATCGCACTCTTGCGCTGAGGCTATCGCCGGTTTTGAGGATGTAAAGCCTATGGTCTTTGCCGGTGTCTATCCGGTAGAGGCAGACCAATATGAGGATTTGCGTGCTTCGCTTGAGAAGTTGCAACTTAATGATGCTTCGCTCACTTTTGAGCCAGAGAGCTCTCTTGCTCTTGGCTTTGGTTTCCGTTGTGGATTCCTCGGTTTGCTCCACATGGAGATTATTCAGGAGCGTCTCTATCGAGAGTTTAATATGGATGTGATTACCACAGTTCCAAACGTGTCGTACCGCATCACAACTACATCTGGCGATGTTGTGGAGGTGCACAATCCGTCTGGACTGCCAGAGGTTACTAAGATTGCTAAAATTGAGGAACCTTATATTCTTGCGCAGGTGATTACCAAGACCGAGTTTTTGGGAAACGTTCTCAAGCTCTGTATTGACAAGCGTGGCGTGATGAAGAATCAGACATATATCACTACAGACCGCGTGGAGGTAAACTTTGAGATGCCACTCTCGGAGATTGTCTTTGATTTTTATGACAAGCTGAAGAGTATTTCAAAGGGCTATGCATCATTTGACTATCATCGCACTGGTTATCAGGCAAGTAAGCTTGCTAAGCTTGATATTTTGCTCAATGGCGAGCCTGTAGATGCGCTATCATCTCTCATCTACGCAGACCACGCCTACGATTTTGGTCGTAAGATGTGCGAGAAACTCAAAGAGCTTATCCCTCGTCAGCAGTTTGACATCGCTATTCAGGCGGCTATCGGTAGCAAGATTATCGCTCGAGAGACCGTTAAGGCGGTGCGTAAGGATGTGACAGCGAAGTGTTACGGTGGAGATATATCCCGTAAGCGAAAGCTGCTTGAGAAGCAGAAGGCTGGAAAGAAACGAATGCGCCAGATTGGACAGGTGCAGGTGCCTCAGTCTGCCTTCCTTGCAGTACTTAAGATGGACTAACTTAAAACACAAATTATAAATAAAATGGCTAAAAGAACTATTATTGACCTGTTCGAGGAGTCGGTTGCCAAGTATGGTGAAAAGACCTTCCTCTTGGAGAAGTTGGACAAGCAGTTTGAACCTACAACTTATGCTGCTGTCAAGGTTGAGGCGTTAAGGATTGGTGCAGGTCTTGCAGCTATGGGCGTAACCCCGAAGCAGACAGTATCTATACTTGCCGAGGGTTGTAACAACTGGATCATATCTGAGTTGGGTCTGCTTTATGCAGGTGCTATCTCTGTACCTCTCTCTATAAAGCTTGAGGAGTCAAATGACCTTTTGTTCCGTCTGCGCCATGCTGATGTTTCAACCATCTTTGTATCAAAGTATCAGCTACCTAAGATTCGTAAAATCAAGGACCAGCTTCCTCTTATTGAGCGCATTATTGTCTTCCAGAACGATGTGGCTCTTGAGGAGAAGGAGATGACTCTTGATGCTGTGAAACTGATGGGTGACGAGCATCTTGCTGCTCATCGTGAGGAGTTTTTGGCTATCAGCGCAGCTCTTCAGAATGATGATTACGCTACAATCACCTATACCTCAGGTACTACTGCAGACCCTAAGGGTGTTGTGCTTACACACCGTAACTATACAGCCAATGTTGAGCAGGCACTTACACGAATCTCAATCCCGTCAACATATCGTACGCTGATTATTCTTCCACTTGACCACTGCTTTGCACACGTTTGTGGATTCTATATCATGATTGCTTGTGGTGCTGCGGTGGCGACAACACAGATAGGTAGCACTCCTATGGGTACACTGAAGAATATCCCAATCAATATTCGCGAGGTGAAGCCTCACTTCCTGCTCTCTGTACCAGCTATTGCTAAGAACTTCCGTAAGAATATCGAGAGTAGCATTAAGAGCAAGGGTGCATTTACCGAGAAACTCTTTAAGTTTGCCCTTAAGGTCAGCTATGAGTACAATCAGGATGGATATAGCAAGGGTCGCGGTTGGAGATGTATCCTCAAGCCGCTCGTCGCACTTTTTGATAAGATTCTTTATAGCAAGGTCCGTCAGGGCTTTGGTGGTTGCTTAGAGTTCTTCGTCGGTGGTGGTGCACTGCTTGACTCAGAGCTTCAGCGCTTCTTCTACGCTGTAGGTATGCCTATGTATCAGGGCTATGGTCTTAGCGAGGCGACTCCTATTATCTCTACAAACTCTATTGGCGAGAAGAATCACCGTTTCGGTTCTTCTGGTAAGCTTATCCAGCCTTTGGAGATTAAGATTCTTGACGATGAGGGTCGTGAGCTACCTGTAGGCGAGAAGGGTGAGATTGTCATCAAGGGTGAGAATGTTATGGCAGGCTACTGGAAGAATCCATCAGCTACTGCCGAGACCGTTAAGGATGGTTGGCTATATACCGGCGATATGGGTTATATGGCACCAGACGGTTTCCTCTATGTGCTTGGTCGCTTTAAGAGCCTTCTTATCTCTTCAGACGGTGAGAAGTACAGCCCAGAGGGTATGGAGGAGGCTATGGTCGATAAGAGCCCATATATTGACCAGATTATGATTTACAACAACCAGAATCCTTATACTATCGCAGTCGTTGTTCCTAATGGCGATGCACTTAAGGAGGCTGTTGCAACTGCTGAGGATAAGGCAAAGGCTGCAGCAGACATTCTGCATGCCGAGGTCGAGAAGTATCGTACAGGTGGCGTGTTTGCAGATGAGTTCCCAGATCGCTGGCTCCCTGCTGCACTTGCTATTGTTGACGAGCACTTTACAGAGCAGAATGGTCTTGTAAATAGCACCATGAAGGTTGTGCGTAATAAGGTTGAGAACTACTTCAAGTCTCGTATTGACTACGCATACACCGCCGAGGGTAAGATGCTCCACAATGAGCAGAACCTCGCTTCACTCAAGAAGTGGGTAGAGAAATAATCAATTACCATGTAATAAACGAGGGCCACAATTTTTTGTGACCCTCGTTTTGTATTGAGCGGCAAGCGGGATTCGAACCCGTGCAACTGCGTTGCAGAAAAGAGTTTACACCCCCGACCCCTGAGAGGGGCGGAGAGGGTCACGGGTTTAGTAATCATAATCTGTCAATGTAAAAGGGCGGCTCCGAAGAACTGCCCCTTGAGCGGCAAGCGGGATTCGAACCCGTGACCCTCGGCTTGGGAAGCCGATGCTCTACCACTGAGCTACTGCCGCAATCACAATGCAAATATAATAAAAGTTTTTATATATCTAAACGTATGCTAACCTCTGAGTATGCATAGTCAAGAGGATGGCGAGGGGTTTCGATATAGTTACCCGTAAGAAGAGTGGTATTCTTGCCAGAGAATTGCAGGGTAAGGAAGTTGGGACCAACCTCCTTGACCTTTACAGTAGGCAGATAGTCACAGTATGCCGTAAGATTCATACCAACTTTAATCTGCTCGCGGGTATACTCCTTTGGATAAGGTGTAATAGTCTGATGCCCTGGGTCGCAGGCAATGGTATAGCCACTCACACGGCACACACTCCACTCTGGAGCATCAAATACTGGTTTTTTCTTCTTTTTGGTCATAGTCGTATGATGTTTACACAAATATAGTGATTTTATTGTTAAAAATGCATGAATAGTACTTTTTGGCGAAAATTTTGTACTTTTGTAGATAAACATTGACATTATGAAAGTTCTAATTATCAACGGTAGCCCGCGTAAGGGTGGAAATACAACAACAGCATTAGCCGAGGTGGCAAAGGTGCTGGAACAGAATGATATTGAGGTTGTTAATTATCAAGTGGGGGTTAAAGATATTCGCGGATGTACTGCGTGTAACTACTGCCGTCTCAATGGACATTGCGTCTTTGATGACGACGTGAGGGTGTTGTCAGAGATTTTTGCTGAGGCAGATGGCGTAGTTATCGGCTCGCCTGTCTATTACGCTTCGGCAAATGGAACGCTTATTTCGCTACTTGACCGCCTTTTCTATAGTACCTCGTTTGATAAACGTATGAAGGTCGGTGCATCTGTTGCTGTAGCACGTCGTGGCGGTTGTAGCGCTACATTTGACCAGCTTAATAAGTACTTTACTATATCAGGCATGCCTGTAGCTTCAAGTCAATATTGGAACTCCGTTCATGGCCGTACGCCTGGTGAGGCAGAGCAGGACCTTGAAGGTTTGCAGACAATGCGCACGCTTGCTCACAATATGGCGTTCTTGATAAAATCCATCGCATTGGGCCGTGAAAAGTTTGGACTGCCAGAGAGGGAGGCTCCTGTGGCAACTCACTTTATTAGATAAAACAAAGGCGTATGCGCTGCATACGCCTTTGTTTTGGGGTGATATATCTCATTATTTGTATATCTCATTTAGTAGCATAGCCAATCGTAAGCCACCATAGAGCAAACGCTGCTCGAGTGTCTGTGCAAACTTGTTTTGGTAGTCGTACGAGAGCTTTTTGTTCTCTGGAGAAGCATCATAAATCTTTGTTGCTACCTCATGACTCTCTACGAGCCAATCTGCTGCAGTACCAGTGGCAATCTGCTTCTTTGTCTTTTTAGGGCATAGTTTATCAAGCTGCTGCTGCCACTCTGTATAGCTCCAACGGTGAATATCCTCTACAAGAGGGGTGTCCCAAAGGCTGTGTAGCTTGGTCTTTTTGCCGAAGTATGTAACATAAGTTCTATTACCGCCAATATCGCTCAGGCGACCTGCGTGCATTGGTGCGTGAATATCTCCGACAAGGTGAATGAGGAACTTAAGGTTTACAGCCTCCTGCTCAGGTGTCAGCTCGCCACTCTTGAGCTTTGCAACTATCTCGTTGATAGCTGTAACCACATCGCCCTTAGGGTTTTTAGCCATAGTTTCATAGGTGTGTCCCTTATCCACATTGGCGTAGTGCCATGTCTTTGTATAACGATAGGCGTCAGTGTT
>CAJGDC010000012.1 GCA_904502005.1 uncultured Alistipes sp. | reverse complement strand
CCTGCAGCCAGAGGAGAAGATTGCAGAGGATTTTACCGCAGTGAAGTGCTCTTGGCTGAAGAATAAAGACCGAATTATCATTCCGCTATCGGTTACATTTGCCGACGGATATACACTTACAGGTAACTTCCTTATGGATACGGGTATGCCCACCGAGTTGGCTCTGGGTAGCGCAGCAACTGCTCGCTTAAAGAGTGGTGGACACCTTGTAGGCGCAAGTAGCACAACCGTTGAGGTAGGCGGTGTAGGTGGCTCGCGCACGGAGAGCTATGTTACGGCAAAACAGATTACTATCGGTGGCAAAACCGTCAACAATGTCCGCATCTCTTGCTCGGAAAATAAGCAGGGTGCTATGGCTGATAGTAGATTTGATGGACTTGTCGGCAACGCCATACTTGCTAACTTTGATGTTATCTTCGACTTTGAGAATTGGGAGATGTATATCCGCCCAAATACAAAGTAAACTTGCAAGTACCGCGCCTTTTTGCAAAAAGGCGCCCCAAAAACTCTTGGAAAAACTGCGTTTTTCTTCTGTGCTGATGCGGATTTAGGGTAACTCTGCGAGTTATTGAAACAAAAAATAGACCTTTTTCAGTTTTCAAGCAAGCTTGAGCTGAAAGGTCTATTTTTCATTTCACTGCCTTGCGGCAGCAACCTAAATCCGAATAAACACTTTCAGACGAAGTCTGTACCTCTTAAAAGCCAACGCTGCGATTAAGCCGAGAGCAATAGCAGTCGCACACCGAAGGTGCAAAAGGTGTAAATTGAAAACGGGAACTTGTTCACGAATTTTCAATTTACGCCTTTTGGGGCATTTATGCCGCGACTGATATTGCCGAGGCGGAGCAGGGTCGGGTTGCCGAAGGCAAGCCAACAGCTAATAGCCAAAAATTTGCAGAGCACTGTGTCCTGCTAATTTTTTTCACAAAAAAATGTCGTGTTTTCTTGCTAAAATGTAAAATGTTCTTTACATTTGCAGTGTGAATAATATCACAGATGTTTGACAGACTCTATTTTACGGGTACGGGGCGTGTAGACCGCTAATGTGGAGAGGTGTTGGTCGCACTTTACAGCTTCTCCGAAAATTTTTCAAAGTGCAGTGTGCAATATAAAGGTGAGTGAGTTGGTAGTATGCACACCCCGTCTTCGTTTTTTATTTGGGATTTGTTGAAATTTTCGTATCTTTGTAGTACAAATCCAATAATTATGAAAAATAGAAGTTTTCTTTTGCCGCATATCTTTGGTAAAATCGGTTGGTTTATTTTGGTGCCGTTTACTATTTTGGGACTATTTATTATGTTCACAGGTGGTAAGGATGTAAACCTGGGTAGATTTTTTTCTGCTACGGGTAACTATCGTGAGATTGAGTCCCAGATTCTGAACAATATCACCATTCTCGGACTTCTCGTAGGTCTTATTTTTACATCTTGCTCGCGCGAGAAGTATGAGGATGAGATGATTTCAGCTATGCGACTTGACTCTCTGCTGCTGGCACTATATATCTCTGTGTTGGTGCTTGCGGTGGCGGTGCTATGCCTCTATGGAAACGACTTCTATGAGTTTTTGATATACCAGATGTTCATCTTGCCTCTGATTTTTCTTGTCACCTTCAAGATTAAGATGTGGCGATTAAATAGGGCAAACGATGAAGAATAATATCCGTGTTGCGCGAGCTGAGCGCCGAATGACTCAGCAACAACTTGCCGATAGTATAGGGGTGAGCAGACAGACCGTCAACGCCATTGAGAGCGGACGATTTGTCCCATCTACTATTCTGGCCCTGCGCATTGCTCGACTCTTTGAAAGGCCTGTCGAGGATATGTTTGTGCTTGAGGAATCAGATAATCAATAAAACAATGGGCTGACTAAAAACTTAGTCAGCCCATTGTTTGCTGTAGGGCAAACATTAGCCTCTTGGTTGTGCAAACGACTCTGTTAAGATGGCATCTAAATATAGTAGTTCTGCATCGTCGCAAATAACATAGTCCATCAATAACTTCTCGTCGCTAAGGCAATACAAAGGGTCGAGTTGATACATAGGCAATCGGTTTTTTAGTGAGTTCACATACTAAACGCGATTGTCTGTGTTTTTATTGTTAGCAGAGGGTTAAATTTCGCTCTTTTATCATTTTGCGTAGATTTATCAATGCGTAACGCATACGTCCCAGTGCTGTGTTAATGCTTACGCCAGTCTGGTCGGCAATCTCCTTGAATGATAGGTCTGAGTAGTAGCGTAACATAACCACCTCGCGCTGCTCCTCTGGCAGTTCTGAGACAAGCGAACGAATATCTGTATCAATCTGCTCGCCAATCATACTCTCCTCAATACTCTTCTCGGCATACTTTATTGTTCCCAGGACATTGTAACCTGCGCTTGACTCGCTAACAGAGCTGTTGCTCTTCTGCGAACGGAAGTAATCCAGAGCTTTATTGTGGGCAATGCGGAGCACCCATGATAGGAATTTACCATTGTCAACATATCTTCCCGCATCAATTACGCTCACCGCCTTTATAAAGGTCTCCTGCGCAATATCGGCAGCAAGGTCGCTGTCCCCGACCATCATACGAATGTAGTCACGGACACGACGGTTGTGTTTCTCTATAAGGGTAGAAATAGCACCCTTGTCGCCCTGCAGATACTGATTAAGCAACTCGCGGTCGCTTGCAATCTGTGCGTTCATATTCTTCTCCTTTCTTATAAATGTTCAGAGTAGAATTTTATCAATAGGCAACAAGTGTTTTTAAGAGTTTAACATTAGTTTGTATTGCAAAGGTATATATGTTTTTTCAAACTTCCAAATCTCTAACGACAATATATCCCGCAAAATGTCTGCACAAAAATTGACAAATATCGTGCCGAGATAGCTCTGGAGGCCATTTTTTTCTTGTATCTGAGCTCTTTCTGTTGCGGTGAAGTGACTATTATTGACGGTAAAACGACTACAAATTCATTGTAAAAAGCACCTTTTTAATATTTGACAATTGATAGTTAAGGTGTTAGGGTTGGTAAATTTTGAATTTTCAAATGGTTTAATTAACTTTGTGGGCTATGAAGTTAGATTTTGAAAAAATTGAGGCGCTCAAGCAGCTCTTGTCGCAGCCTAAGAAGGTGGTTATTTTGTCGCATACAAATCCGGATGGTGACGCGATAGGTTCTTCGTTGGCTATAGCGGAGGTGCTCAAGGCGCAAGGGCACACAGTGCACTGCATCCTACCAAATCGTTTTCCATACTATCTGAAGTGGATGCCATGTAGCGATGAGCTGATTATTCACGCCTTAGATAAGCTGGGGGTTGCTCAGAGTGTTATTGAGGCGGCTGATGTGGTTATTTGTGCCGATATGAGCTCGCTCTCGCGTTTGGAGGCTTTGACAGAGATTATTGCTACAAACACTACGGCAAAGCGCGTGCTTATAGACCATCACCTCAGCCCATCTGATGAGTTTGACCTGATCTTCTCATTCCCGGAGTCATCAAGCACTGCATATCTTGTCTATGAGATTCTCAAGGCTGCCTATGGAACAGAGGTCTTTAACCAGACCATTGCAACGCTGCTATATGTTGGTATGATTACAGATACGGGTAACTTCGCCTTTTCGACTATCAACGCGGAGCTCTTCCGCGCAGCAGCAGATCTGCTTGAGACGGGAATTGATGTGCCGACAATCTATAACAATGTCTACAACTCCTTTACCGAAGGTCGCGCAAGGCTCTTTGGCTATGTTATCAATCGCAAGATGAAGACGCTTCTTAAGGGAACGGTTGCCTATCTGTCACTTACAGAGGAGGAGATGCGCCGCTTCTGGTTCCAGCAGGGTGATAGCGAGGGTTTTGTGAACTATCCTCTCTCAATAAAGAAGGTCAAGATGTCGGCGATGTTCTCAGAGCAGCAGGGTGGCTTTATTCGAGTATCCCTGCGTAGCCATGGCAAGGTGG
Organism: uncultured Alistipes sp.; assembly: GCA_904502005.1. Lineage (GTDB taxonomy): Bacteria > Bacteroidota > Bacteroidia > Bacteroidales > Rikenellaceae > Alistipes. The sequence goes on along the minus strand of CAJGDC010000012.1, from coordinate 36,310 downwards.
ATGTCAATACCTTTGCTCGTCGATATTTTAACGGAGGCGGTCACCATAACGCTGCGGGCGGTAAGTCCTTTATGAGTATGGAGGATACCATTGCTCACTATATCAAGGCTGTTGAGGAGTACCACAACGAGGGGTTGGTATAGCAAAGAGCCCTCTAATATTAGAATAGAAAAGAATGTTTAAGACCTATCTCAGACTACTAAATTTTGCAAGCCCAATAAGCAAATATGCTGTGCCATACTTCTTTACGGCGGCTCTGCATGCGATATTCAATACAGCGACATATGCGCTGATTATTCCGATTCTCAACACCATGTTTGACAAGGGCTTTGCCTTTGTGCCAACATACCAGATGCCAGCCGTTGCCCTTAATGAGCAGGCGCTGACAGAGTGGTTAAGTTATATCTACACGCAGCTCTTTGGTGTGGAGTTTACTATGACACGTATACTTGCGCTGCTCGGAGTGGTGGTTGTCTCGGCAAATATGCTCTCAAACCTCTTCCGCTATCTTAGTGCCTACACTGTGGAGTGTATGCGAACAACTACGTTGCAGCGTATGCGTAACATGATGTTTGACAACATTATTGATATGAATGTCGGCTACTTCTCTGAGCAGCGTAAGGGAGATATTATCTCGCGCATCACCTCGGATGTTATGGCTGTGCAGTTCTGTATTACCAACACCCTTCAGGTGGCATTCCGCGAGCCATTCCTCATTATCGGTTACCTCGTGCTTATGCTCAATGTGTCGTGGGAGCTGGCTCTGTTTGCAGTGCTCTTCCTGCCTATCGTGGGCCTGCTAATCGGAGGCATTGTTAAGCGTCTACGCCACCCTGCAAGCCGTGTGCAGGAGCAGTTGGGCGATATGGTTAGTGTGCTTGACGAGTCACTCTCGGGTATAAAGATTATCAAGACATACACCGCTACGGAGTATATTCGAGAGAAGTTCCACCAGATAAATGCTGAGCTCTCGCGTCTGATGCTCTGGATGGCACGCCGTCAGCAGTTAGCCTCACCAATGAGTGAATTTCTGGGTATTACTGCCGTAGCTGTAGTGCTCGTCTTTGGAGGTTCGCTTGTTACTAAGGGCAGCATGAGCGCTGCGGGATTTATCGCCTTTATTGCCGCCTTCTCGCAGATTACACGCCCAGTGCGTGCCTTTATTGACCAGTTTGCCAATATCAACCAGGGTGTTGCAGCTGGTGAGCGTATCTTTGAGGTTATAGACGCAGTGAGTGATATTGAGGATAGTGCTGAGGCTGTAGAGTTTAATGGCATCAAGAAGCAGATTGAGTTCCGCAATATCAGCTTCTCCTATGACGATAGCAGGGAGATTCTGCATAATATCTCCTTTACAATCAACAAGGGCGAGACTGTTGCACTTGTTGGCTCTTCTGGTGGTGGAAAGAGTACCCTTAGCGAGTTGATGCCTCGTTTTTACGACCCTAATAGTGGCGAGATACTTATTGATGGCATGAATATTAAGCGCTTCAAGCAGGAGTCGCTTAGAGGCTATATGAGCCTTGTTTCGCAAGATACAGTGCTCTTTAACGATACTATTGAGAGCAATATCGCACTTGGAAAGCAGGGTGCTACGCATGATGAGATTGTCGAGGCTGCAAAGATAGCCAATGCGCATGACTTTATTGTCGCTACGGCAGAGGGCTACCAGACAAATATCGGCGATAGAGGTGCGAAGCTCTCAGGAGGTCAGCGCCAGCGCCTTAGCATTGCCCGCGCGGTACTTAAGAATCCGGAGTTCCTTATTCTTGACGAGGCGACTTCGGCTCTTGACACTGAGTCGGAGCAGCTTGTTCAGCAGGCACTTACCCGAATGCTTAAGGGTAGAACTTCGGTGGTTATTGCACACCGACTATCAACCATCCAGCATGCCGATAAGATTATCGTCATTGATGAGGGTCGCATTGCTGAGCAGGGAACACACGAAGAGCTTATTGCTCGCGGTGGTATTTACGCAAAACTTATTGAGATGCAAAGTCTAAAGTAGTTATGGATATAGCACAAGCAAAACGCAAAGAAAATATTGCTGAGTATATTCTCTATCTATGGCAGATAGAGGACCTGTTGAGAGCACTGCAATTTAGCCCAGAGGCTATCTATTCGCAGTTTGTGGCTCCGCGAAATCTTGACGAGCAGAGTCAGAATGTACTGCTTATGTGGTATATGGATATTGCAACATTGTTGAGAGAGGAGGAGAAGGAGAGCAGTGGCCACCTTGACCATACCCTCCACCTTGTTGCCGATTTGCACAATCTACACCTGCAGCTTATGCAACTACCTGTAGGTGCAGCATATAGAGCTAAGGTTGCCCATCTTGAGCCATACCTGCCAACTCTTAGAACAATCTTCGGAAAGAATATTAGCGATACGGAGCTCTGCTTCCGTGCCCTCTATGCCGCTATGCTATATCGTATAAAGGGTAGTGGTGAGGCGGTTGTGGCTGATACGTTGGAGTATATCTCGCCGGTAATCGCCACCCTAACATCTATTTATCATCAGGTAGAGCGTGGGGAGATAGATTTGTTCAAGGAGTAGAATTATCCCATAAATAGTTGGGGCAGAGCTCTTTTGTTGTTTGGCGATTGGGCTATCTATGCTATTCCAAAGAGCTCAATCTCAAATATAAGGGTTGAGCCGCCAGGGATACCTGGCTGTGAAAATCTGCCATAACCAAGCTCTGCAGGAATATAAATTTCCCACTTATCGCCTATGCACATTTGCTGCATTGCAATAATCCAACCCTCAATAAGTTCGTTGAGGCGGAATGCGATTGGCACACCACCTCTGCTGCTGTCAAACTTTTTACCATTTATGGTCCAGCCGGTATAGTGGGCCGTTACAATGCTACGAGGCGTAGGATGCTTGCCATCATTCTTACCCTGGCTTATAACTTTGTAATACACTCCCCTCGGAAGAACCATTACACCCTCCTCCTGCGCCTTTGCCATCAGCCAATCTTTGTTGGCTTGAGCGTAATCTTTTTTAGCCATAAATTAAGAAGTTGTTTAGAACTTATTTATTTCGTACACAAATTCAAACAGCTCCTAGAACTCCGAGGTGAAGTGGAATCGAATATCAGGGAACTTCTCCTGCGCAAGGGCAAGCGAGTAGCTTGTATCTGCAAGGAATACATCGCGACCATGTTTATCGGTTGCCATATTGGCATGCTTGCGGCGCTTGAAGTCGGCGAGCTGCTCGGCATTGTCGCTCTCAATCCAGCAAGCCTTGTGTATCGATATTGTTTCCCAACGACACTTTGCACCATACTCGTGCTCAAGGCGGTACTCGATAACCTCAAACTGCAGGGCACCAACTGTACCGATAATTTTACGGCCGTTGAGCGATGAGGTGAAGAGCTGTGCCACACCCTCGTCCATCAGCTGGTCAATACCCTTGGCAAGCTGCTTGAACTTCAGAGGGTCGGCATTCTCTATATATCGGAAAAGCTCCGGAGAGAATGATGGGATGCCGGTAAACTTCAGCTTCTCTCCCTCGGTAAAGGTATCTCCAATCTTGAAGCCGCCAGAGTCGTGCAGACCGACAATATCTCCAGGGTATGCAAAGTCGATAATAGACTTCTTTTCAGCCATAAAGGCTGTAGGAGAGGAGAACTTCATGCTCTTACCGCTTGGCACGTGGAGGTAGTTCTTATTTCGCTCAAAGGTTCCCGAACATATCTTCATAAAGGCGATACGGTCGCGGTGGTTCGGGTCCATATTGGCGTGAATCTTAAAGATAAATCCAGTGAGTTTCTGCTCTGCAGGCTCAACTATTCGAGTCTGTGTGGTCGCTGGGCGTGGCGATGGAGCAATACGGATAAAGCACTCCAAAAGCTCACGCACACCGAAGTTATTAACAGCCGAGCCGAAGAATACTGGAGCAAGACGTGCTGCCAAGTATTGCTCACGCTCAAACTCCTCGTAGATACCCTCAACAAGCTCAACATCCTCACGAAGCTGTGTTGCATAGCGCTCGGTGATTAGCTTATCCAGTTCTGGTGAAGATATATCCTCAATCTGCACAGTTGTGGCATCGGCGGTCTGTCGCTCGTCAGAGGTGAAGAGGTTGATATTGTGCTCATAGAGGTTATATACACCCTTAAATGTCGGTCCACTTGAGATAGGGAATGAGAGAGGGCGAACGCGAATCTGCAACTCCTTCTCAATCTCGTCAAGCAGGTCAAACGGATCCTTACAAGGGCGGTCGAGCTTATTTACAAAGACCATTACAGGGGTGTTACGCATACGGCAGACATTCATCAGCTTGCGAGTCTGAGACTCAACACCCTTTGCGCCGTCAATAACGATAATTACCGCATCTACAGCAGTAAGTGTTCGGTATGTATCCTCGGCAAAGTCCTCGTGACCTGGGGTATCAAGGATGTTAATCTTTATATCCTTGTACTCAAAGCCCATTACAGATGTTGCAACCGAGATACCTCTCTGTCGCTCAATCTCCATAAAGTCCGATGTAGCACCCTTCTTAATCTTGTTGCTCTTTACCGCGCCGGCAATGTGGATAGCACCACCAAAGAGCAGTAGCTTCTCTGTAAGGGTTGTCTTACCAGCATCTGGGTGGGCGATGACCGCAAATGTTCGTCTTCTTGTAATCTCCTCTTGTAAAGTCATAACTTGTTTGTCTATTAGCTTCTTAGCGGCTGCAAAAATAAGAATTATTTTTCGATGCACCAAACAGCAACTATCTGCTTTATGATTTTGAAAAAAGAGTTTATTTTATTTAACTTTGTGCTATACAAACTTAATAGAGATTATCATCATGAAGAGATTGTTTATCGTAGCTGTGGCGGTGGTTGCCGTTGTTATCTCAGCGACAGCGCAGGAGAGGGGGCTCTCCTATGTTGACGCTTCGACTCTAACCATTATCAATAAGATACACGATGCGGGCAAACCGCTTGAGCGCCTTGATGTTGAGCGATATAGCTCACTGACGCCAGCTGCAGCCAAGGTTTTTCGTCACTCTACGGGCTTGGCTCTGGTTTTTCGCACCGATAGCCGCAATGTCTATGTTCGTTGGAGTATACATCCGAGCAAACTGAGAGCCAACTCTCCAGACATCTACCTGCGAGGTATGGATATCTATCTTCGCCACGAGGGTCAGTGGACCTTTGCCGGTGTAGCGCGCCCAAAGACAGACCCGGCAGTGGTTGATTTTGAGGCTCCGCTGATTCGCAACATGGCTGATGGCGAGAAGGAGTGTTTGGTCTATTTGCCGGCTTATGTGCAGATTAAGTCACTTGAGATTGGCGTTGATGAGGGTTCAATGATAAAGGCTGCTCCGTCACCTTTCAAGCACAAGATTGTCTTTATCGGTTCATCGCTCACACATGGCGAGGGTGCTCCACGCCCAGGTGCAAACTATGTAGCACAACTTGGTCGTCGCCTGAATGCCGAAACACCAAATCTCGGCCATAGCGGACAGTGTAAGCTGCAGCAGCACTTTGTTGATATTGTCTGCGACAACAAAGCCGACGCCTTTATTTTTGACGCCTTCTCAAATCCTACGGCAGATATTATCAACGAGCGACTCTATGACTTTGTAGCGCAGATTCGCGCTAAGCATAAAAAGACCCCTCTTATCTTCCTACAGACGGTTAGGCGCACAGGTGCGATGTTTGACCTTGTGGCAAAAAAACGCAATGATGACCAACGAGCTGCTGCCGAGAAGTTGATGGAGCAGGTGTGCAAAGATTTCAAGAATGTCTACTTTATCAACAACGCCTTTGACACGGGTGCAGATAACGAGGGTACGGTTGATAACTCACACCTAACCGACCATGGAATTTATCGCGTATTGCAGATTATGGAGCCGCAGCTGAGAGAGATTCTCTCGCACCACGGCATCAAATAGATAGCAAAAGAGGCTGTCCAACTATTTGCGTTGCGACAGCCTCTTTTTTGTTTCTCTTACCTCTGCGGTGGATAATCTATTGTGTAGTGCAGTCCGACAGACTCTTTACACTCCTTAGCCTGCTTGATTGTAAGGTATGCCACAGCGGTCATATTTCGTAGCTCGCACAGCTCGCGACAAGGTTTTGTGCGGTTATAGAGTCCCTCGGTCTCCTGCCAGATAATTGCCAAACGCTTCATTGCGCGCTCAAGGCGTAGGTTAGAGCGGACAATACCCACATAGTTTGACATAATAGCCTGCAGCTCACGGCGATTCTGAAGAACAAGCACCATCTCCTCTGCTTCGGCTGTACCCTCAAAGTCCCAATCAGGAATACCCTCCTGGAACTCTACCTTATCAAAGAGAGATATGGTGTGCTTAGCTGCACGGTCGGCGTAGACAATAGCCTCAGTAAGAGAGTTTGACGCCAGGCGGTTTGCACCATGAAGGCCAGTGCATGAGCTCTCACCAATAACGTATAGGTGGCGGATAGATGACTCTCCATTGCTATTCACGACAACGCCACCACAGCAGTAGTGAGCCGCAGGGCAGACTGGAATCATCTGCTTAGTAATGTCAATACCGATGGAGAGGCACTTCTCATAGATATTTGGGAAGTGAGCCTTGGTCTGCTCGGCTGGCATGTGTGTAACATCAAGATAGACGAACTCCTCACCACGAATTTTAAGCTCGTGGTCAATTGAGCGGGCCACAACATCTCGTGGAGCAAGGGATTTCATAGGATGATACTTGTCCATGAACTCCTTGCCATTCTGCAACTTCAGAATAGCTCCGTATCCACGCATAGCCTCTGTAATGAGGAACGATGGGCGCTCGCCTGGGTGGTAGAGAGCCGTTGGGTGGAACTGGATATACTGCATATTCTTTGTTATCGCCTTAGCGCGGTGGCACATGGCAATGCCGTCACCAGTAGCAACTGTTGGGTTTGTTGTGGTGTTGTATATATTTCCGCAACCACCTGCCGCAACAATGGTAAACTTAGCAAGTATTGTCTTTATCTCGTCTGTATCGGTGTCAAGAACGTATGCACCAAAGCATGCCAAGCCCCTTGTATGGCGGGTAACAATCTCGCCTAGATGGTGCTGCGTGAGCAGGTCAATAGCAAAGTGGTGCTCAAGAACAGTGATATTCGGATGCGCCTTGACGCTCTCAATCAGTGCGCGCTCAATCTCTGCACCGGTAAGGTCCTCGTGGTGGAGAATACGGTGCTCTGAGTGACCGCCCTCGCGGTGGAGGTCAAATGTGCCATCCTCTCTCTTGTCAAAGCGAGTACCCCAAGCGATGAGGTCTTTAGCCGCCTCAGGGGCACTTCTTACAACCAGTTCAACAGCCTCGCGGTCGCACTTTCCAGCACCGCAAATAAGCGTATCCTCGATATGCTTCTCAAAGGTGTCTGGAAGATAGGTTACCGAGCAGATGCCTCCCTGGGCATAGTTGGTGTTGCACTCATTAAGTTCACCCTTTGTGACAATGGTTACACTTCCACGCTCAGCAGCCTTAAGTGCAAAGCTCAACCCTGCCGAGCCAGAACCGATTACCAGAAAATCGCTCTTCATTTTTTTAGGTTTTTATGTGGCTATGATAGTGAGTATCTATCGCATAGAGACAGAACCTGTGCCGATAAGGTTGCCGTCGGTGTATATCTCAATGGTATATTGACCCTCAGTAAAACCGCTGCCGTGGTAGTAGATGCTCATATCTACATCCTCATTTTGGTAATCAACCTCACGAGATGCTGAGTAACCAGTCGCCATGCCTTGATAGTCAAAGGTTGGCATGCTCTCAGAGGTGAGTAGATAGCCGTCTGGTGACTTGATGCAGAGGTAGACCTTACGGTTGCCTGGACTGGCGAGCTCATTTGATGAGATTGCAAAGTCTACACGCAGTGTTACGGCCTTACTTACGCGTGAAACAACATTGTCGCGGGCATTAAGGGCAATCATAGTAATGTCACGGGCACGGAGAACAGCTCCCTGACGAACCTTATTCTCAAGCTCTGAAGCCTTCTCTTCTGCCACATCTGCACGAAGGTTCGCTGTTGAAATCTCCTTGCGGTATGAGACATTCTCGGCAACAAGTTTCTTGTTAAGGCTATTGAGTGAGTCAATCTGCTTGAGGTAGTTGCGCATAACGCTACGAAGTGTTCCAACCTCCTTCTCGTACTCCTTAATCTTGGCGTAGTTCCAGCGACGCTCACGCTTGAGCTGCTCCATCATCTGGTTTGCTTCGACCAGTCGTGCTGCGATAGTGTCGTTGGTAAACTTAAGGCTGTCGTACTCGGTAATAAGACCCTCAAGGTTGCTCTGTATTGAGTCACGGTCTACCTTAAGAAGCTCATAGTCACGCTGTTGCTGACGGTTGAGGTTGAAATATAGGGCTGAGATACCGGCAAGGATAACAGCCAGAAGGATAATGACAACGCGATAGCCGCGGATAGATTTTTGCGATGAGCCATCGCCATCTGTATCATAATCGTCGTAACGATCATAGTCGTAGTCGTACTTATTGTCTGCCATAGTTGAATGTTTTATGTTGCAAAGATAGAAAAAATTATCTGATTTTGCTCGTCAATGGATATTTTAGCCCCTTAAAATCAGAGATATATGCACGGATACTACCAATTTTTATCGGAGATTCGAGCATAACGGGGAACTTATTTTTGTCGTCAGTAATCCAAATAAAGAACTCTGAGCCGTCAGTAAATGAGAATCCTTCGCTTGTGCCAAGCGTGCAGGCAAGTTTGATTGTTCGGAACTTTCCCTGCTGAGGTACACGGCAAACCTCTCGACCTAAGAGTCTGTATTTTAGTACTTTGACCGTATCCTCAAGCACCATCTCCAGGTTGTGTGTCTGACCTACGCTCAGCGTTGAGGCGTCTATAGAGCGGAGGTTGAAGTAGAGAGATACGGGGTCCATACTCTGACTTGTCAGTTTCATAGTCTTTGTTCGTGGTGTTCTCTGTCGGCTCTGTGCCCAAGTGTGGACCTTCATGCCGTCCCAGTCGTAGTCGTAGTGGCTGCGGAAGGTGTAGTCACCCTCCTTAATGTCGCTCTCAAAGCGTTGAGTCTTGAGCGAAAGGGTGTCTACAAAGATATCATAGCGGTCCTCAAGATAGAAAAACCAACGATATTCGGGCATAATCTTTCCCAGACCCATAACACGGTAGACAGGCTTGCCCTTTAGGGTGTCAAGGGTGGTCTGAACAGTTACGGTAGCCATCTCGGTGTTGGGTACAAACTTCGCCTTATATGCCACACGATAGTCGAGACGCTCGCCGGCATTGTATAGCTGTGCCGAGAGGGGTAGGGTGGATACGAGTGTAAAAAGTATGATTAAAAACTGTTTCATATCTATATAACGAGCAACAACTACGCCTTATTATAGAGTTTCCTTTATGAAATTACCGAAAAATCAATCTCCTCACGTTTTGAGTACCTCGCCTTGAGAACCTTTAGCGACTGATGCTCAGGTAGTGAGAGGGTTGGGTCGGCTGTAAGTATTGCTATGGCTGCCTGCTGTGCTATCTGTACAATCTGATTATCCTCAGCAAGGTTGGCAATCTTAAGGTCTATAATCTCGCCACTCTGCTGTGTTCCGTTTATATCTCCTGCGCCACGCAGTTTGAGGTCAAGCTCGGCAAGTTCAAAGCCGTTGGTGGTCTCGCACATAGCCTCAAGGCGTGTACGGGACTCTTTCGAGAGCTTCTCGTCGGACATAAGGATGCAATATGATTGGTTACCGCCACGACCTACGCGGCCACGCAATTGGTGTAGCTGGGCAAGTCCAAAACGCTCGGCAGACTCGATGACCATAACAGTCGCATTTGGTACATCTACACCCACCTCAATAACAGACGTGGCGACAAGAATATCCGCCTCGCCACACTTAAATTGGCGCATAGACTCCTCTTTATCCTCGGGTTTCATCTTGCCGTGGCATGCAGATACACGATATTGTGGTAGTGGGAAGTCACGAACTATCGCCTCAAAGCCCTGTTCAAGGTTGGCATAGTCTGCCTTCTCGGACTCCTTGATAAGGGGGTAGACAATGTACACCTGTCGCCCCTGGGCAATCTGTTCGCGCATAAAGCCAAAGAGACGCAATCGTGCCGACTCGTAGTAGTGTACGGTCTTAATCGGCTTTCTGCCTGGGGGTAGCTCGTCAATAACCGACACGTCAAGGTCGCCATATAGGGTCATTGCCAGCGTTCGAGGTATCGGCGTGGCGGTCATGACAAGGATATGTGGCGGATTGTTGTTCTTGGTCCATAGCCGAGAGCGTTGCTCAACGCCAAAGCGGTGCTGTTCGTCAATAACCACAAAGCCGAGGGCGGCAAACTGCACCCTATCCTCAATTAGGGCGTGTGTACCGATAAGAATATCTATCTCGCCAGCAGATAGTGCAGAGAGAATCTCGCGGCGCTCCTTTGCCTTTGTTGTTCCTGTCAATACAGCTACTCGCAGACCTATGTCACCTACCATCTTTACAATTGTGGCGTAGTGCTGTCGTGCCAAGATTTCGGTCGGTGCCATCATACAGGCCTGGAAACCATTGTCTACAGCAAGAATCATTGAGAGCAGCGCCACAACGGTCTTGCCGCTACCTACATCGCCCTGAAGCAGACGGTTCATCTGACAACTAGAGACGGTGTCGGTGCGAATATCCTTGATAACCCTCTTCTGCGCATTTGTCAGCGGAAATGGTAGGCGAGTGTTGTAAAAGTCGTTGAAGAATTTGCCGACACGCCCAAAGTGAAAACCTGCACGGGCTGTGGTGCGAGCAGAACGGAGAGATTGAATGTTGAGCTGCAGACCAAATAGCTCATCAAACTTCAGACGATATTGTGCCTGCTTGAGTGCCATTGCCGATTGTGGGCGGTGGATGTTTTCAAGTGCCTGCTCAAGCGGAATAAGCCCATATCGCTCGCGCAGGTATTGGGGCATGTAGTCGGCAATCTTGCCCTTGCAGTTGTCTAAAATCTTGCCCACAATGTTGTACATGCCCTTGGTGCCCAGTGCCGTTGAGAGCTTCTCGGTTGTAGAGTATATTCCCTGCATGCCACAGCTCTCTTTGCGTGCAAGGGCAACCTCCAAAGGCTCAACCTCTGGATGTACAAGGCTCAGCTCGCTACGATAGAAGGATGGACGACCAAAGATAAGATACTCTCGCCCAAGCTCAAACTTGTTCTCTATCCACTTTATTCCGCGAAACCAAATAAGCTCTGCCTTGCCTGTCTGGTCGGCAATGTAGATTACAAAGCGCTGATTTCGACCCTCGCCAAAGAAGTTCTTGCCCGTCACACGACCACGAATCTGAATATATCCACCATAGGTATTTGCCTCATTAAGCTCGCCGATGTTGTAGATCTTTGTGCGGTCAATATACCTAAATGGGAAGTGGTAGAGCATATCGCCCACAGTGCGCACGCCAATCTCCTTTGCAAGCAACTTGGCACGCACCTCTCCCACTCCTGAGACAAATTTTATATCGTTATCTAACGGGTTCATAGTACAAATTTAGCAAAAAATATGTTAGATTTATGAGGCTGCCTAAAATAATTTTTCTGCATCATCGAGCCGAGTCGGTTTGCGGTGATGGATTATTCACTACTGCAAGATATTGTCATTTGAGAAAAATTACCTATTTTTGTAGTGCCGTTGGGCAGATGCCCATGGTAGAAATATTGTTTGATGAAAGTGTATTAGCTTTTATCCTTGAACGAAAATGTGGAAGTTTTCAGAACACAAGGATGGCAAGACACTCTTACTCCGTATTGTTATGTTTGAGTTGCAGACCCTGCACTCATCCCAATACGAGTGTGGGGTATTGTCTATTTGTGTTCGGGTCATTCCACAACCTTCGTTCAGATAGACTAATTATCTCCACACTTTCTCTTTTTTAATAGCTGTGTTGGAGATGGGCAGCATAAAACATTACATTTTATTATGAAAAAGTTTTTTTCAATTTTGGCAGCCTTCTTTTTAGGTCTTTTTATCAGTATTAGCATTATCGCATGCGCAGACAATGACGATGATTCATCTCTGGGTCAGCTCTCATGGGCGGAGTTCAAAGAGTTGAGAAATGCACGAGTGTTGAATGTTAATTTTAATTGTAATTCAGCGGAAGTTCGTAAAAATTTTGACTTCAAGTATGATGATAAGGGTAGGATATCTAGTGTCCATTACAATCTCATAGAGGGGCCAGGGTATAATTTTAATTATTACTATAATGTAACTTACTCGGGCAATACTATTATAATCACAATGTCTGAAGGTAAAGAAAGTGAGCGTTATGAAATTACTGTTAGCGAGGGTGCTATGATGGTACCATATGTTGTAAATGAGATTGTACAAGATATGATATACGCGTTTTAGTGATAATTGGGGTTGTTTGCCGAGAAAAATAGTTAGAAGATGTGAGGTATTAACTAAAAATTGCCTATTTTTGTTGTTGTAACAATATTTTGACTATGAATTTGACAAAATTTTTGCGCAGGGCTAGCGTTGAGGTAGCTGTTGGCGCAACAAAGATAGGCGGCAGTAACCCCATTGCTGTGCAATCTATGACCAACACCGCTACGGCGGATGTTGCGGCATCTGTGGAGCAGATTGAGCGCATTGCCGATGCGGGTGCGCCGATAGTGCGATTGACGGCACAGGGTATAAAGGAGGGCGAGGCGTTTGCTCAGATTATGCCTGCACTACGTGGTGATGGGTACAATACAGCCATTGTTGCCGACATTCACTTTGTGCCGCAGATTGCAGCTATAGCTGCCAAGTATGTAGACAAGGTGAGGATTAACCCCGGCAATTATCGTACAGACAATGGCGAGTTGGAGGCTCTGATTGAGCAGTGCAAAGAGCGAGGTGTAGCGCTTAGAATAGGTGTAAATCACGGCTCGCTTGCACGTCATATTGTTGATACTCATGGAGATACGCCGCAGGGTATGGTCGCATCGGCAATGGAGTTCTTGCGTCGTTGTCGTGCTGCGGATTTTGACCAGGTGGTTGTGAGCATGAAGAGCTCAAACACTCGCGTGATGGTGCATGCATACCGTCTACTTGTTGAGGCAATGGATAGTGAGGATATGCACTACCCAATTCACCTCGGCGTGACAGAGGCTGGCAACGGCATTGAGGGTCGCATAAAGAGCGCTGTTGGCATTGGCGCACTGCTTGCCGACGGCATAGGTGATACTATCCGCGTATCGCTTACCGAGGCGCCTGAGAATGAGATTCCGGTGGCACAGATGCTTGTAGAGCACTTCGCTGCTCGCAATGGCGAGTTTACGGTTAAGTATCCTGAAAGATATAGCCCAACAGAGTTCTGCCGTCGCTCAAATATACAGACTCCGATAGTTCATAGTGAGGTTACAGAGGAGTTTTTAATTCTTGACTCTCGCTCGGCAAATCCTACTGCGGAGTGGCGAGCGGCGATACTTAGCCTTGAAAATAGCACTCAGCCGGTTGTCATTCGCCGAGAGTACAATGATAGCGACATTACAACCCTTGCCGTAAAGGCGGCTGCCGATATGGGACAGTTGCTGCTCGATGGACTTGCAGATGGCGTGTGGATTGTGGCTCCGCAGTTTAGCGAAAGCGAGCTTGAGAATATCGAGCTCAATATCCTGCAGGCTTCGCGCGTGAGAATCTCCCACACCGAGTATATCGCCTGTCCGAGCTGTGGTCGTACACTCTACGATATTGAGGGTACGCTTGCGCAGATAAAGTCACGCACCTCGCACCTCAAGGGTCTTAAGATTGGAGTTATGGGGTGTATTGTCAATGGTCCTGGCGAGATGGCAGATGCCGACTATGGCTATGTGGGTGCTGCGGCGGGCAAGATTACCCTCTACAAGGGTCGTGAGGTAATTGAGCGCAATATTGAGCAGGAGCGAGCTCTTGATCGTCTGATTGAGATTATTAAAGAGAATGGAGATTGGGTAGAATGTTAATCCTTGCAGCGCAATACCTTCCCGATATAGAGTATGTCGCACGGCTAATTGCCGCGGGCGATGACTATATTATTGATTGTGGAGAGCACTACATCAAACGCTCTCCACGCAATCGTACACGCATTATGACAGCAAATGGGACTCTCGATTTGACAGTTCCACTTATTAAGGCTAATCGCCCACGCACACCGATGCACACAGTGCAGATTGACTACTCAACGCCGTGGCAACACCAACATTGGGTAGCACTTAAGTCTGCATATCGCTCCTCGCCATACTTTGATGAGATTGCCGAGCGTTTAGAGCCGTTTTACCGTGGTCGCTACGACAACCTTGTGGAGTATAACCTCGCTCTGCTTAGGGTTTTGTTGGATTTTATGGGTCATACCGCCCAACTAAAAACCACGACGGAGTACGTTACAGCTACAGCCGAGGATACTGATTTGCGCCCGAAGCACCGCACTACGACATTTACCACACCGCACTACTTCCAGCTCTTCTCTGACCGCATACCTTTTGCGGAAAATCTATCTATACTGGACCTGCTGATGAGCGAGGGACCTTATGCGGTGGATTTGCTGAATAGCTGCCTACTTCAGTAATATTGCCTCCAACGGCAACTTAGGGACATAGTGGATACCCTCCTCGCGGTAGTAGTTGTGGTTATCTGACTCTGAAATCTCTACTGTTCGGATGGTCTCGGCACCCTTGCCTATGGCGACGATAAGCAGCGGCTCATACGGAAGGTTAAGGCTCTGCTGTACGGCGTTGTGGTCAAATGCCCCTATGCAGATGCCGTTAAGACCAATCTCAACAGCTTGCAGCAGCATCGTTTGGGCAATAATTCCTATATCCATATTGACATACTTATCCTCAGCTGCAGCAGAGCAGATGACGATAAATGCGCGAGGTTCTGTGCCAGGTATAGGTAGTTTCAACTCCCTCAGTGCACCACCTAAGCGGATGTGTGGCAACACTTTGTCTGCCTCGTCAGTAAGCACTGGACGCAGACGTAGCACCTGCTGATTTCTTGCCGATGGGCAGAGAGGTACAACCTCCATAATGCGGCGCAGCTGGTCAGTCCTAACGGTAAATGTGTTGTCAAAGCCTCGGTAGCTACGATTTTTAGCCACAAGTTTTGCAAAGGTCATGGTGCGCTTTGGTGCTGAAGTTTTCCCCGCAAGGAAGTCCTCCATCTTCTTGCCTAAATAGTTATCCGCCATGCTACAAGTCGTTTAAGCAGTTAATAATAAGCTCTACACACTCGCGGATTTCTGAGTCTGAAATAACAAGTGGTGGCGAGATTCTAAAGGCTGTATCGCAGTAGAGGAACCAGTCGCTAAGTATTCCGCGCTCGATAAACAGATCCATAATCTTGTAGAGTCGCTCACTACTGCCAAGCTCTACAGCAAGCAGTAGTCCGCTACGGCGAATCTCCACGACATTAGGATGACCCAACAGCAGACTCTCAAAGAGTGCACCCTTGCGCTCTACATCCTCAACAACCTTATTGCCAATAAGATACTGCGCTGCTGCAAGACCTGCTGCGCAGCATACTGGATGGCCTCCAAATGTGGTTATGTGTCCCAGAACAGGGTCATGCTGCAAAGTGCCCATAATCTCATTTGAGCTGACAAAAGCACCTAAAGGCATGCCACCGCCAAAGGCTTTGGCAAGGCAGACAATGTCTGGAGTAACGCCATACTTTGTCATTGCAAACATCTCGCCGCTGCGACCCATGCCGGTCTGTATCTCGTCAAAAATTAGCAGAGCCCCCACCTCGGTACATCTACGGCGTAGAGCGTCAAGATAACCCTCTTTTGGAAGTCTTACACCCGCCTCTCCCTGCAAAGGTTCACAGAGTACGCAGGCTGTGCGCTCGGTAATCTGCTCTAGCTCGTCAAAATTATTGTACTCAATAGCCTTGCAGTCGGGTAGTAGAGGTCGGAAGGCATTTTTCCACTCCTCACCCTCTGGGAAACCCATCATACTCATCGCTCCGTGTGTAGAGCCGTGGTAGGCACGGCGCATAGATATCATCTCTGTTCTGGCGGTATATCTCTTTGCCAACTTTAGTGCGCCCTCAACAGCCTCAGCACCAGAGTTGAGAAAGTAGACGCTATTAAGTGGCTCTGGTAGCAGTGAGGCGATAAGGGTCGCATACTCTACTTGTGGTCGCTCGACCATCTCGCCATAGACCATAACGTGCATATAGTCGCGAGCCTGACGGCATACAGCCTCAACAACAGATTGGTTTGCGTGGCCTACATTGCTTACTGATACGCCCGAGATAAGGTCAAAGTAGCGCTTGCCCTCTGGGGTGTAGAAGTAGACACCCTCCGCCTTTGCAACCTCAATAAGTTGAGGCGCCGGAGAGGTCTGTGCCACATGCGAGAGAAACTGTCTGCGAAGGATATTGTTTTGAGTTTTCATTTTTTTACTTTAATTTTGCACTACAAAAATACTAAAAAACTCTTTGCATTCTACTGCGAGTGTGAAAAAAGTGTGTTATGGGAAAGTTTAATGACAAAAGAGTGCTTATAACCGGCGGAGCGTCGGGTATAGGCAGATTAATGGGTGCTATGGCACTTGACAAGGGCGCTGCTGCGCTAATTATCTGGGATATCAATCAGGCAAATATTGACAGCACGGTGGCCGAGTTTTCGCCTAAGGGTAAAACTGTTGGTTACATGGTAGATGTATCTGATGATAAGGCTGTGGCAGAGGCGTATAGCCGAGTAAAGAACGAGGTGGGCCAGGTCGATATATTGATAAATTGCGCCGGTATTATTACAAGCAACAAGACCTTTGACCACTGTACAACAGAGGAGATACACCGCACAATGGCAATCAATACTGTGGCTCCGATGGTGGTTGCACTACAGGTATTACCTGATATGATTGCTCGCAATAGCGGACATATATGCAATATTTCGTCTGCTGGTGGACTTATCTCAAATCCGAGAATGAGTGTCTATGCGGCAAGTAAGTGGGCGGTAATTGGCTGGTCGGACTCAGTAAGAATCGAGCTTGAGCAGATGAAGAGCAGTGTCAAGGTGACAACCATTGCCCCATATTATATTAAGACGGGCATGTTCGAGGGCGTTAAGTCGCCAATAGTTCCGCTTATGGAGCCTGAGTATGCTGCACGTCATATTATTCGCTCAATAGAGCGCAACAAGAGGGTGAGTGTGATTACAAGGTTGATACCATTTCCTTACCACTTTGTGCGCCTAATGCAGGGGATACTACCGACCAAACTCTTTGACTGGTTTTTTGGAGAGGTCTTTGGAATATATCACTCAATGGATAACTTTACAGGACGACGATAATGGCTATTGCAAACACCCCAACCGAGCAGATTGTTAAGATTGCTGCTGCACAAAGAGAGTACTTCCGCTCAGGAGAGACTCTTGATATTGCTTACCGCCTAACAGCCCTTAAGGCGCTCAAGGCGGCGATACTCAAGCACGAGAAGGCGCTCACAGATGCACTCTGGGTAGACCTTCATAAATCTTATGAGGAGGCCTATCTTACCGAGATAAGCATCGTTTTGGGTGAGATAGATAACCACATCGCAAACCTCAGAAGTTGGGCAGCATCTGTTCATCGTCCAACGCCGCTAAAGATGTTCCCTTCGCGCAGCCGAATTGTTAGCGAACCTCTTGGTTGTACGCTCATTATCACTCCGTGGAACTATCCAGTGCAGCTACTGCTTAATCCTCTTGTGGGTGCTATTTCGGCGGGTTGTACAGCTATTCTCAAACCGTCACCGTATGTACCTACTGTGTCAAAGGCTATTGAGGAGATAATTGCTGATACTTTTGAGGCTGAGTATGTTGCAACTGTGCAGGGTAACCGCGATGTGAACACGGCTCTGCTTGCTGAGCGATATGACTTGATATTCTTTACCGGTAGCCCGGCGCTTGGTCGCACGGTTATGGCTGCCGCAGCAAAGAATCTGACCCCTGTAGTGCTTGAGCTTGGTGGTAAGAGCCCTTGCATTGTCGATTACGATGCAGATATAGCCATTGCAGCACGCCGTATTGCGTGGGGCAAGTGTCTCAATGCCGGTCAGACGTGCATTGCGCCGGACTATCTGCTTGTGCATAGCGCTGTGAAGGATAGGCTTATAAATGCTCTGCGCGAGGAGTTCAAAAACCTGCTTGGTGAGAACCCTCAGAGTGCAAAACACTTTGTTCGCATAGTAAACGAGCGCGCCTTTGACCGCCTTGTGGGCTACTTTAAGGATGGAGATATTGTTGTCGGAGGTCAGACAGACCGTGGTGAGCGATTTATCGAGCCAACAATTTTGGATAACGTCAAGGTTGATAGTCCGGTGATGCAGGAGGAGATTTTTGGCCCTATATTCCCGGTTGTGACCTTTGAGAGCACCGCTGAGGCTCTAAATTTTGTCACCTCGCGCGAGAAACCTCTGGCGCTATACTACTTTGGTGGTAGTGGCAAACATATACTTCGCCACACATCCTCTGGTGGAGCTTGTATCAACGACACTATTATGCACATAGCCAATGAGAATCTGCCATTTGGCGGTGTGGGTAACTCAGGCATGAGCTCCTACCACGGCAAAGACTCTTTTGACGTCTTCTCGCACCACCGTGCTGTGGTCACCACCCCGACATGGCTTGACCTCCCGTTCCGCTATATGCCGTACAAGCTCTTTTCGCTAGTAAAGAAGTTGCTATAAATAAAAACTGCCGAAATATCTTCGGCAGTTTTTTTGTCTATTTACGCCCAAGCGTCGTATGCGCCGGTGTCGTCAGGTAAATTCTCTTCGTCTATCATGTCGGGGATAAAGTCGCCCGTGCCGACCTTGATTGCCACAACGGCCAGCGGAATCTTTGCTCCGTCTGCCATTGCCTCGTCAAGAAGGTGTGCGGCTGGGTACTTGCTGTAGCTCATAACATCCTCAATAGCCTCATCGTCAAGCAGGTCTGCAACTCCCTCAGAGCAGATAAGGATAACGTCCCCCTCCTTAAGTTTATCCTCCACAGTCCAGACATCCATGCCTGGCTCCTCCTCGTTATATCCAAGTGGATATGTTGGGTCGGAGATTGGCATCAGATTAAAGTCGCGGAAGAGATATACTGCACCACTACCGGCATTAAAGCTCAGCAGATTTTTACCTGAGCCATAAACACCGCACATACTTACTCCGCAGTGCTGATCAGCCTTGAGGTGCGGATATACGCCATTGAACTCCTTGTGCAGGTAGACCAGCTGCTGGTACATACCCTCTGCCTCGGCAGTAATATCGCCAAAGGAGAAGCTGTCGCGCAGGTGTTCAAGTGCCGACTCAATAGTTGTTTGACCCTTAAAAGTTCCATCGCCATTACCTACGGCAAAGTAGAAGTGTTCACCCTTCTTAAAGTCAAGAACGAAATCTTTGCTACCATTGGTAATAACATTTCCTGCAACGGTTAGCGTTGCATTATTTTCGCACGCCGCCTGAATAGTAAGTTTCATAGCTTCACGGTTTAGAATGAGTGAAAATAGACCTTTGTTTTATCCCAACGCTGAGCTGCAAGAGCCTCAGGTGAGATAAGGAAGCATATCATGCCGCAGTCATAGAGGCGAAGAGCCCACTCGTCGCTCTCGTCAATCTGCAGCAGGCAGTATTTATCTGGATATTGCTCCGCAATCTCGTCGTAGTATGGACGACCAAGGAGCTTAAAGGAGTCGTGGTTATCTCCAACCTCGCTAAAGAGAATCTTCTCCGCCTCAAGAAAGGCCGGCTCGTCATCGTCATAAACAACAGCAAAAGGCTCAAGGTTCTCGCAAGTTGGGCTATAGAGGACTCTATAACAACCCTCGCTCCACTCGCCAAGACCATTATGTTCATCGCCCGAAAAGCCATCAAGCGACTCTACATACTCGGCCATGTCGGCAAAGAAGTAGAGCATACCCGTATGTGGTAATAGATTCTCTGTATCATACTGAGCAATATCCTCAAGGCGGATTTGGCAGACAAAAAGTAGCGGCTCGCCATCCGACGCGCAAGGATAGTCCATATCTAACGGCAGGTCTGGTGCACCCCACCACTTGCTCTGACCCTCAAGTGGGTCTGAACAGCTCTGAAATTGTAAACCGATAGCCATAGTAGTTATGTTTTGTTATGCAAATATAAAAATTCTACTCCAATTCTGCAACTGTCTCAATATCCGCTACCTGAGCATCTACAAAAGAGATAAGTTGCTCGGGGTTGAGTTTAAGCTGCAGACCTCTAACGCCAGCGCTGATGTAGATGTAGTCATACTGGGTGCAGGTTGTGTCAATAAATGTCGGAAAGCGCTTTTTCATCCCTATAGGTGTGCACCCTCCGCGGATATATCCCGTCGTAGGTAGCAGCTCCTTCATCGGAATCATCTCGGCAGACTTATTGCCCGATATTTTTGCCGCCGCCTTAAGGTTTACCTCTTTATCTCCCTGAACTATACAGACAAAGTGTCCGTTTCTGTCGCCACGAAGTACAAGTGTCTTGTACACACGCTCAATAGGCTCTCCGAGTTGTTCTGCCACATGCGTTGCGGCGAGATTGTTCTCATCAACCTCGTATGGCACAAGCTCGTAGGCGATTTTGGCTCTGTCAAGCAGTCGCGCAGCGTTAGTCTTCTCTATCTTTTTTGCCATATTTCCAGTTTAGTAGTGGTAGCAAGAAGGATATTATTGAGGCGGTTATCCAGAAGATAGTCACCCAGGTAAAGTCATACTCTCGGCTACCATCTGCAAGGGTCGTTGTACCTCTCTCAATAAGCCATCCGCTAATAACATCCTGCAATCCTGCAGCGATATACGATGCAATACCAACAATGCCAAGTGCCGCGCCTGTAGCCTTGCGCGGAACAATATCTACAGCCATCAGTCCGCCCAGGAAGCATATCAACACGCCCATAGCTATTCCAAATAATGACATGGCTAATACATTGACCCACAACGCATTGCCTCCATAGATAAAGAGAAGTAGAGCTACGGTGTTCATCACTCCAAAAATAAGTGCCGGCACACGTCTGTCGCCCTTGAATAGACTATCTGAGAACCATCCAGAGAGTACTGTTCCGAAGATTCCCAGCAGTGCATTTATAGAGATAATCCACACGGCCGTCTGGCTATCAAAACCCTTAACCTCCTCAAGGAATAACATTCCCCAGCCGTTTATCGCATAGCGGCTGATATACATAAAGGCACTGGCTCCGGCAAGTACCCACACAGCAGGGGTGAGGAGAACTTGCTTCTGTATCTGGCTGGTGCTCAAGTCGCTCTGTGCCTTCTCGTGAGCAATTGTCTCAATTGCAGGCAGACCCTTAGACTGTGGAGTGTCGTGGAGTAGTAGAAGCACCAGCGTAACGCCTATTGCCCCAGCTACAGCCGAGCCGACAAAGCCCCACTGCCAGCCTGCCGCCAGCACCACATTACCGACAAAGAGGAAGGAGAAGAACTCTCCCAAGTTGTGGCTTGCCGAGAAGATTCCGTAGAATGTTCCTCGGCGTGAGAGTGGAAACCAGCGCGAGAGTGAGATGATTGCAGGTGGTGAGCCCATGCTCTGCGACCAACCATTTATTGCCCATAGGACAATGAAAATGGCGAAAATCACAGCCGTAGGCACTGCGCTATCAACAAAACCGAGCAGACCCATCGTTAGGTTTACAAGCAGTGAGATAGTGAGTCCCGTTGCCATGAAACGCTTGATGTTGCAGTAGTCGCAGACAAAGCCATTTACAGCCTTACCGATTGCGTAGGCAAAGAGTAGCGCCGAGCCTATAACTCCAAGCTCTGCAGCGTCTAAAAAGCCTGAGTCTATAATAGGCTTTTTCATAACGTTGAGGCTTGTGCGACAGACGTAGTAGAGGCTGTAGCCTAATGTTGCAGCCACAAACGACTCAAAGGCAAGACGGCGATAACGCTTCTCACCCTTTGGAGTACCCACATCATCGCTCTGTGGAATTGGGGCGCTGATAGAGTAGAAGTTGCCTATTTTTTTCAGAATACTCATAGATTACGGAAGTGTATGTCGGCCTTTGCTCTCAAGGTAGTCAAGTAACAATTGTGGGCGGTCGGTTTGAATCATCGTAACGCCATACTTAAGAAGCTTGCCGTAGATTTTATCCTCGTTGCCGTTTAGTGCATTGTTGTCTGCAAAACTATGCTCCTTACCACCACAGATAGAGTCCCAGAGGGTATTTACCCACAACTTTGCACCACTCTTTATTACGCGGTTGAAGATTTTGCGCTCACCTTTAAGGCTACTATCCCAGCAGATTTCATATGCTATTGTAGGAACATCAGATGCAAGATAACTCTCAAAGAGAGGTCCGTGCTTCTCCCAATTCTTTGCGCGGTAGTTGATAATTGGCATGTAGAGCATATTCTGATTGCTCTTTGCAAAGTGTTTAGCGACGGTGGTCGGCTTCTTGCTACTCTTGATAACCACCTGCTCTACCATATTGCGCTCTTTGAGCAGTTGTAGTATCTGGTCGTAGTAGTTTATGCCCTTGTCAATATTTATCAACACCCTGTCACGGCATAGGTCAAGCGCCTGAGCGAGTGTTGGCATACCATATTCGGTAACACCATCCTTTGTCTTTAGCTTTAGGGTTGAGATATAGTCGGCTGTCAAATCTTTTACATTGCCCTTGCCGGTTGTTGTACGGTCAACAGATTTATCGTGACAGCATACAAGCACGCCATCCTTGGTGCGCTGAACGTCTATCTCAACCATATCAACACCCATCTTAATGGCACCCTCCATTGCAGCAAGGGAGTTCTCTGGATAGTGGCGCCAGTCACTGCGGTGGGCAATAACAACCACATACTTGCTCTTTGGGTTGCGAATCTGAGCTAAAATGCGCTCGGCACGACTCTGTGCCAGCGTAGTTGCTGCCACAAGGGCAAAAATCGAACAAAGGATAAATCTCTTCATATTACTCTTCACTAAAAGATTTTAACTTTGCAATCTCCTCAGGCCAACGGCTCTCATCTGGGGTTTCAAGGACTATCGGAATGTTGTCAAACAGCGGACTGCTTGCAATAAACTTAAAGCAATCCCAGCCAATAGTACCGTCGCCAAGTGGTGCGTGGCGGTCTACACGACTGCCAAGAGGCTTGAGGGCGTCGTTGAGGTGAATACCTCTGAGATACTTTAAGCTCACGATGCTATCCAGCTCAGCAAAGGTCTTTGCACACGCCTCTGTTGAACTCAAGTCGTGTCCTGCGGCGAAGCTGTGGCAGGTGTCTATACAGTAACCTACGCGACTCTTATCCTCCACGCGCTCAATTATGTAGGCAAGGTGCTCCCATGCAAAACCGAGGTTTGAACCCTGGCCGGCAGTGTTTTCAATTACCGCTGTAACACCTGTTGTTCTATCTAATGCCATGTTGATGCTCTCGGCAATGCGCTCGAGCGATAGTGTTGAGGTAATCTTATTCAGGTGGCTACCTGGGTGGAAGTTCAGTCGGTCAAGCCCTAGAGCTTCGCAGCGTGCCATCTCCTCAAAGAACGACTCACGCGACTTGTTAAGACCTTCAGCCTCGGGGTGTCCGAGGTTAATCAGATAGCTGTCGTGTGGGAGTATCTGATGTGGAGCATATCCGCACTCAGCACATGTCGCCTTGAAACGCTCACACTGCTCTGCAGTGAGCGGTGGTGCAATCCACTGACGCTGATTTTTTGTAAAAAGCGCAAAGGCTGTTGCCCCTATCGCCTTTGCATTGCGAGGCGCATTCTCAACACCTCCCGCGGCACTCACGTGCGCTCCAAAATATTTCATAGTTAGTCTTAGTTAAATTTGTAGTAAAGGTAGTAAAAATTTTAATACCAAAATCTAGTTAACACATTTCCGACTATTTTCTGCTACAACAGCAGCTCCTTTTTGAGCTGATCTGGCTCAGCATCCATCTCTTTGCGCACAAAGTCTGGCTGTATTTCGTAGATAAGACCTCTGTAGAAGTCTCGCTCCTTGAGAATATATTCCCTTACCTCAACATCAACCTGACTCCAGTCAAATGGCTTTAGACGATGGTGCTTCAATGTTCTGCAATACTCCCTTGGTGGGCAGTATGCGTTTGTGTATATCTGAGTTTGTCCAGGACGATATTTGCCATTTGCTTTGAAGTAAATATAGTCACCGAGAATTGCTGCTTGATTTTGTATGTACGTCGTACCTGAGAGCCAAGCAAGGCATTCTGCTCTACATGAGTCGCTATATGAAATCTCAAGTTGCTGTCGTTTGTTGTCGTCATACTTACTTACAAAGAGATGTGAAATAGCTGTGCATAGTTTATATTTAGCACAACAACTAAGACTTGTAGCTATCCACAACACCTGGTTATATTCAATATTATTATCTATTGATTCGGCAATAGTGAATGCAGTTTGCTCATCTCTGCTGTAGCATGCCAAAGCAAAGGTGTCTGTATATAGTTCACAGAAAAGTTTTAGTAGCTCTCTCTCCGCACTATCTATCTTGTCCAGCTTTTTATAAATTTTGTCAAACTTTTCCAAGATCCTCTCCATATCGCCCGACAGTGCGCTTGCCCGACAGCTGATACAAAGAGCCATAAGGCTTATTTGCTTCTGCTCATCGGTATATATTTTTTTAGGTTTTAACCAAGATAGCACCTTATTCTCCTCTATTATGAGGGGATTAAGGGCGGCAATAGCTGCCTTTGCCTTGCCCACTGCAAGGTAGGATTGCGCCTGATAGCAAGTAGCCAAATTCTGGTCTCCATTTTTGCGATATGTCTCGGCTATTTGTGCATAGCAATATGCGGTATCTGGTCCACTGTTGAGGTTGTGCACTGCTTGTGCCAATCGGGTATAGTACTCTATAGTCTGCTCAAATGACAACTGCTCTATATTGCGACCAAAACACTCTTTTGCGCGACCAATATCAAAATTAATCAATAGGGTTGAGAAGAACCAGTTAAGTTTTTGCAAATCTAATCCAAGAACTACATCGGGAGAGCAGGCTAAGCTGAACAACTTACTTGTGAGCTCTTTGTAGTTATCTATTATAGGCAGGTGCCAAATATAAGTCCAGATTGAAGCTGCCGCTGTAGCTGCCTCTACTAAGTTCTTATTCTCAAGAAACCACTCTATTGTCTTTTCTCCTATTTGAGCCTGCCAAGGTGTTGACCATATCTGTTTAATGCCATGTTCCCAATCTGGTTTAATAAGCACAAGTTTTGTTTTATTCCCTTTACACCATTTGAGGATATATGGTCGGATGATTGCCCACTTGCCTGTTGGAATATCTGCAATAGCGCACAAATCTTGCTCAGAGATGCCAACTTTTCGAGTTTGGGCGAGTATTATCATCGCTTTTACAAACTCATAGTTGCAGTTGTTCGCCTCTAAATCAGCCTCCTGAGCCTTGGTGCCAATCGAGATGGAGAACATATCGCCCAATTTAGTTTTTTCGACTAATGTTCGCATATGCTCGTCTAGATTCTCAAATGAGCCGAAGTTCACAAGGTCATTTAAGATAAAGGATAGATATGTCGGATCTTCTGTCTTATCAATGCTTGCCAAATGGTTTAATTGTTCGTTAGATAACTCCTTTCCGTAGCGATGCAAGTAGTTGATAATAAACTCCTTTCTGGCATCTATTGGGAATCCGTGGACAGTAATTGATGGAGTATTCAAGTAGAGTTGAATAATAGTATCAGCAGGGGATGATAGTGCTGCCGCTATCGCCACATGTGTATTGACAGAGAGACTCTCCATCCAAGATAGCAGACGACTGACCTCTGATGGTCCAAGGGTTGTGCAGTTGTCAAGAGCAATCAAACTCCATTTTTGTGGGTCTACCTGATTGCAATCTAGATCCATAAAAGATAGGAACTTGTCCATAACATCGCCATCCATACTACCCTCCTCAAAGTCGTAGTATATAATCTTGCTGCAGTATTTGCTCCGTAAATAGGAGACAAGGTAGGCAAGAGCAGTAGATGTTCCGTAGCCAGGCGCTCCCTTGATGACAAGGAACTGTTTGCCTGATTCTATCCACTGGTCACAATTCGCCTTTGTTGACTTTATGTTACAGAGAGTCTCTGAGCGGCTTGATAGCACATACTCATGTCCTGCCAGTGCTGCATCCTCGTTGTCCGTAGCACTTTCGGGAAACTCAATGCCAATCATCGTCATCAGCTCGTCGTATATTCTCTCTCCAAACTGCTCTAATGAGGAGTATGTGTAGACAGGATATCTATTTTGGCTCTTGATTTTTTGTTTAAGTTCTGCGAGTTTTGAGTACTCAATAGAGCCATCCTTCTCCTTAAAATCATCTGCCACCTTAATAGCTTCGTCGCGCAACATAAAACAGGCGTGGGCAAGGTTGTTGTTGCTCAGCGCGCCGTAGTCTATCTCTATCTCTGTGATACTCGCCAGTTCGTCTATCTTTGACAAAAGCCAAGGCTTGTGCTTCTCAACAGATGTGCGCAACTGGGCAATCTCCTGCTTGGATGGTATCCAGCCGTAGCGAGAGCCGAGTATTCCAATAAAAAATGGGCGCGAGCAGTCTATCTGCTCAAGACACGATGAGATTACCAGACCACTCTTGCTATCCTTCTCTTGAATACCCCATCTGAGGTCAATAGGATAAAACTCTATTCGGCGCTCAGCACAATATTGATAAACACGCGGAAAAACATATTTGTTCAAATAGTCTCTCTCGTCGTTCATATCGCGGAAAGTAGACGAGATAAAGACTTTAATTACTCTTTGCTTTGCTTGTTGCATAATGGACTAGGGTGTAGTTGTGGCTCTAAAGATAGTGATTTTTTGTAAAACCTGAGTCTTTTGAGAATAACAATGAACACAAATATCACAATATCTTTATTTTTATTTTCTATAGTCAAGCTATTTTCTTGAAAATAAAACATATCTTTGTGCCATATAAAAACCTAAATATGAAATATAAAGCCTAATTTTATGAGAAAGATTCTTCTGCTTACTATTGCGATTATCTCGCTTGGCGTTGTAAATAGCGCCTCTGCACAACTACTTAAGGGTGCAAAACCATACCTTACACCAGATGAGCTGCCAAATATGGTAAATTGGCTGCCAGAGCCTCCTGCAGAGGGTAGCGCAGCCTTTGAGTATGACATCCACCGTTATGGTTGGGGTAAGGAGCAGCGTAAGGATAGTGCTCGCGCACAGAAGGCGATTCACCACGCCAGCATCGACCCAGTTGTTGTCTGCAGCCACTTTAACGAGGCTATGGGCATTGAAATCTCGCCAGAGAAGACCCCTCAAATCTATCGTCTGCTTATCGACGGCATGGAGACTGCGAATAATATCTCTCTAAAGCCAAAGAAACACTATAGCCGTCAGCGCCCATTCAGCCGCTTTAATGAGCCAACTCTTGTGCCAAAGGCTGAGGCTGTGTTACGCAATAATGGCTCTTATCCGTCAGGACATACCATTATCGGCTTCTCGGCAGCACTTTTGCTCTCGGAGATTAACCCTGCAGCTGCTGATGCACTGCTTCTGGAGGGATATGAGTGCGGACAGAGCCGAATTATTACCGGTTACCACTGGCAGAGTGATGTAGATGCTGCGCGTATTGCTGCATCTGTGGCTGTAGTGGCTATGCACAACTCAAAGCAGTTCTGCAAGCAGATGAAGCGAGCTAAAAAGGAGTTTTCAAAGATTAGCAAGTAGTCTATGAAGAGGTTGTCGATTTTTGCACTGATTCTGTTAGGCGTATCCTTTACGCTATCGGCTCAGGTGGATTACCATGAGGCTACGCCATACTTTACTCCGGAGCAGATGCCCGATATGAGAAAGTTCTTGCCAGGCCCACCTGCGGAGGGTAGTGAGGCGTTTAAGTATGACCTTGCGGTATATGAGCTGGGTAAGAAGATTCGCGCTACAGACACTGAGGCTGCAAAGGCGGCGCAGGCGCAGTCAAATAATAGTATTGAGAACATCTGTAAGCAGTTTAGTCCGGCCTTCGGTTTCGAGATTACTGCAGAGAGTACTCCAGAGATATTTACCCTTTTGCGCGATGGCGTGATAACATCTGTAAGAAGTGTTGTGGCTCCTAAGGAGTATTACCACCGCACACGCCCATTTGCCTACCATAAAGAGGGAACCCTTATGCCAGATGCGGAGGGAATGCTCCACCAAAATGGCTCTTTCCCATCGGGACACACCTTGCGTGGTTGGGCTGCCGCTCTGTTGCTGCTGGAGATAAATCCCGATAGGGCAGAGGAGTTGCTCACGCTGGGATACCAATATGGTCAGAGTCGTGTAATCTCGGGCTACCATTGGCAGAGCGATGTGGATGCCTCGCGCCTGGTTGCTGCAGCCGCTGTGGCAAAGCTCCACACCTCAAAACGCTTTGAGAAGCAGATGAAACGAGCCAAAAAGGAGTTTGCTCGCCTTGCAAAATAGGATGAAAACAAACAACCCCAACATAAGCCCAATGTTAATTTAATGTTAATTTTTGCGGCAGTGTTGGGGTTTTCTTATAAAACGGATTACCTTTGTAAAGTTGTTTTTGGGCACTTTTGACAAACTCAAGGACAAAAAAGTAGACAAAACCTAAAACATTATGATAGAAATCTACATTACCGTGGTGGTAGTTCTTGCCATCCTAGCTGTGTCGGGACTCTATGTCGGAGTTACTAACGATGCGGTAAACTTCCTTAACTCTGCTATTGGCTCCAAGGCTGCAAAGATGCGCACAATTCTTATTGTTGCATCTGTGGGTATTATCATCGGAGCAATGACCTCCAGTGGTATGATGGAGGTGGCTCGTAGTGGTATGTTCAACCCTTCGCTATTCACCTTTAAGGAGGTGATGCTGCTCTATGTGGGTGTGATGATTGCCAATGTTGTGCTGTTGGACCTCTACAACTCTTTGGGTCTACCAACATCTACGACCGTGTCGCTAATTTTCTGTCTCTTGGGCTCTGCGGTGGCTGTTTCGCTCTATAAGATTGCTACAGAGGAGGCGGTTACATTCTCTATGCTCAGCCAGTATATCAACACTTCACGAGCTATGGGTATTGTATCGGCAATTTTGCTCTCTGTGGTTCTCGCCTTTATATGCGGTACAATAGTGATGTACATTTCGCGCGTCATCTTCTCGTTCCGCTATGTAAAGATGCTTAGCCGTGTGGGTGCTATTTGGTGTGGAGCTTCACTGACTTCGATTGTCTACTTTGCACTCTTTAAGGGTCTTAAGAATGTTCTTAAGGATAGCGCATTTATCGGTTGGATTAACGAGAATCTACTCTTGGCGCTGCTTATCTGCTGGGTAGCATGCTCGCTTATACTCTTCTTCTTGCAGCTCTTTAAGGTAAATATTCTAAGAGTCAACATCCTTGCAGGTACCTTTGCCCTTGCGTTGGCCTTTGCAGGTAACGACCTTGTAAACTTTATCGGTGTACCTATCGCGGGCTTTGACGCCTTTGCTGAGGCAAAGACCGCTACAGGTATGAATGAGGGCTTGCTGATGACTGCTCTATCAAAGCCTGAGCAGGCAAATGTGCTCTATATCCTTGCTGCTGGACTTATTATGGTTGTCACACTCTGGACCTCAAGCAAGTCTATGCACGTATCTGAGACAGAGCTTTCACTCTCTGCTGCGGGCGACGATGTTCAGCCTCAGCACTCTTCATCACTCTTCTCTCGTACACTTGTACGCGGTACAATTAATGTCGTTCACTTCTTTGACCGTATAACCTCTAAGCGTACGAAGGAGTTTATTGAGCGCCGTTTTGAGTGGGCGGATATTGAGCATAGTGGAGCGCCGTATGATATGATTCGTGCAACTGTAAACCTTACAACTGCATCGTTGCTTATCGCCCTTGCAACATCGCTCAAGTTGCCTCTATCAACAACATACGTATGCTTTATGGTGGCAATGGGTTCGTCACTTGCCGATAGAGCATGGGGTCGTGAGAGTGCAGTATACCGTATCTCGGGCGTTATGACCGTTATCATGGGTTGGTTCGTAACCGCTATCGGAGGCTTCTTGATTGCCCTGGCAGTTGGTGCACTCCTTATGTGGGGTGGTTGGATTGCCTTCGGCCTGCTTACGCTGCTTTGCATCTACATGCTTATCCATAGCAACTTCAAGAGTTCAAAGAAGAAGGATGATGAGGGTGCTGATAAACTCCAGACCGTTAAGCTCTCATCTAACGACTCTGTTTCTGATACTGTGATGTCACTTGTAGATGGAACAATTACCAACTCTACACGCATCTATAACCGTACCCTTATTGCGCTGATGAAGGAGAATCGTCGTGCGCTTAAGGAGCTTATGACCGAGGCAAGCGGCATGTACGAGCGTATTCACAACCTTAAGTACTCTATCGCTTCTACACTTCGCCGTACATACGATAGCGATATGAATCTATCACTCTACTATGTGCAGGTGGTGGACTATCTTAATGAGATGACAAAATCGCTTGTGCACATCACTCGCCCAGCATTTGACCATATCGACAATAACCACGAGGGTCTTACTCGTACTCAGACAGAGGATTTGATTGGTGTTAATACAGATGTAGATGTTATCTACCAGCGCATCCTCTATATGCTCTCAAGTGGTGATTATAGCGATATTGACCATGTGCTTGATATGCGCGATCAGCTCTTTAATCGCATAGCCGAGCTCACTAAGACCGAGCTTGTTCGCATCCACGAGGGCAAGTCTAACTCTAAGGCGGGAATGTTGTATCTCAACATCCTTGCAGAGACTAAGACTATGGTGCTTCAGTCACGTAACCTGCTCAAATCTCAGCGCTACTATATGGAGCAGGAGGGTCAGCCTATGCGTCGTCCTACTGCACGCATGTAGAACAATTTAGACAAATAAAAAAGTACCGAGCAACATAGGCTCGGTACTTTTTTTGTTTAGAATAAATGATTACTTGTCCTTACGCTTTTCAATCTGTCGTTTGATGACATCTAGCGCCATATCAACAGCCTCCTCAAAGGTATGGGCATGCTGCTCGGTGAGGATATCCCCACCTGGAACATGGAGTGTTACTTGTGCTACTTTATTTCCCTTTTCGTCATCTTTTTCTAACTTCAATACGACATCTACTCCGGTCGGACGGTCCGCAAAACGCTCAAGTCTTGCCATCTTTTTCTCTACGAACTCGATCAGCTGCTTGCTGGCATCGAATTTCAACGACTGAATATTAACATCCATAGCTGTAATATTTTATGTTAAGGGGGTTCGCTTCATTACGAATTTGCCCCGTCTTATCTTCACTCCTTTCGCCGACTATGCGGGTGTGCTTTGTCATAAGCACCCTGTAGTTGTCGGATTGTGGTGTGGGTGTAGTGCTGCGTGCTACGCAGTGAACTATGCCCCATAAGCTCCTGAATCTCGCGAATATTTGCACCCTCGCGCAGAAGGTCTGTGGCAAAGGTGTGCCTAAGCACATGCGGACTCTTTCGACCTTGGATACCAGCACTACTCATCTGCTGCATTACTATGCGCTGCACCGTAGTGCGCGAGAGAGCCTTGCCCGACTTGCCAAATATCAGCGGAGTTTTGTCGTCAATTACAACTCCATTCTCCCTACAGATGGCAGTATAGCGTGCAATTCTCGCCTCAAGCTCAGGTAGTAGCGGCACTAATCGCTCTTTGTTACCCTTACCTTGAATCTTGACTGCTCCGTCAGATATATCTCCGAGTGTTATCTTGAGCAACTCTGCAAGTCGTATGCCGCAACCGTAAAGAAGAGAGATAATAATAGAGTTGCGCTGACAGATAATATCGTGCTCATAGCTCTGCTCCTTTATCTCCTCTAACATCTCCTCCATACGACTCTGTGGCACAAAGACCGGTAACGGCGGCGTAGCCTTCAAAGAACCTATACGCTTGAGAATGTTGCTCTTGATTACTCCAACCTTACGCAGATACTTAAAGAAGCTCTTTATTGACGAAAGCTCTCTATTCATTGAGGCAGCCTTAAGCCCTGCGGTATCCATGCGGTAGATAATCCAGTCACGGACATCCTCGGCAGAGAGTGTTGTAACATCAAAATGCTCAAATCCATCGCCCTCAAACCCTCGCTGCTGACAGACCCATGTTGCAAAATTCTCTACATCTCGCCTATAATTTCGGACTGTTAGCACTGAATAGCCGCGCTCCGATTCGATGTAGTTTATAAAGCGTTCAATCATAAGCAAATGGGCAGAAAAGTGGCAATGCTACACTCTGCACTTTTAACAAAGATAAGAAATATTTTGTGAGAATACAAATTTTTAATGAAAAAAGCGACTCTTTGACCTCTTGCTGCTCTCAATGGATAGAGCAAATTGTGGCTGTGATACTAAAATTTCTGTTTTGCGATATTTTTTCACCTAATATTTGTATATTTGTAAGAGTTTTGGATTTTGTGACAATAATATGGAGAACATTCAGACACTACCTTCGGCAAATCAGATATGGTACACCTCTTCAGATGGAGCGGTTATCAACCCTTCGGCGCGTTACTTTAGCGCACGCTTGGTCTCTAATACCTACGAGCAGGGTTGGGGTGTGATTACATTCAATAAACCCCTTACAGATATTGGTTGGAACGCCTTTTTTGAGTGCAAGACTCTGAAGAGCGTTGTCTTTCCACTGGGGGTTGTGGAGATTGCAAATGGTGTTTGCAAGGGCTGTACAGCTCTTGATAAGGTTGTTATTCCAGACAGCGTGACAAAAATTGGAGACGAGGCATTTGCCCTCTGTGACGCTCTGCAGTCGGTATCAATTCCAGAGTCTGTGGAGAATATTGGTAAGGATGCCTTTGATAGTCATACTCAGGTTACTCGTCGTGCAAAGAGTATGCCTGCAGATAATGAGATATGGTACTCAACAACCGATGATAAACCGCTGGAGATAAATGTCGGCATTGCAGATGCAGAGCTTGAGCAGAATATCTATCAGAATGGTGTGGGCATATTGAGATTTGGCGCCTACATATCAACCATAAGCAAAAATGCCTTCTACGACTGCAAAACAATTACCAGCGTAACCTTTCCGCGCTCTGTTACAAGTGTTGGAGAGCACGCCTTTTCGGGCTGCACTGAGCTTGTACGTGTCACTATGACCGACAGCGTTAAGAGCATTGCCGCTTTTGCGTTTGAGGGGTGTAGGTCGCTCAAGATTCTCGACTTAGGAGAGGGCGTGGAGAGTATAGGTGAGTATGCCTTTGCCCGTTGCTTGTCGCTCAAGAGTTTTGTGGTTCCAGAGCGCGTGCAGTGCATTGCTGAGGGTCTGCTCTCAAATTGTACAAACATCACTAAGGTCTATCTGGGTAGTTCAGTATCAAAGATTGAGCAGTACGCCTTTGAGCGTTGTCGTACGTTGCAGGAGTTCTATTGCAAGAGCACACAGCCTATCTTTGGTGCCGATATGTTGCCACTCTCAATGGGTATGAGGCTCTATGTGCCGCAAGATGCTGTGGAGAGATATAAATTAAGCGAAAGTTGGTCGCAATATGCCGAACGAATCTTTGGGTACACTCCAGAGGAGCAACATGCATAGACTTGTCTACATAGTTACAACTTTGTTACTGCTCACCTCTATAGCTTCGGCGCAGGAGGTTGAGCAGTATCGCTATTTTAAGCTCTATGAAGATGAAAATCCCGAGAAGGCGCTGCTGCAAGAGGAGGAGCAGAGTACCCAAACACTTTGGCAACATGCTCCATATCACAGAACGCTCTTTGACCAAAATTCTGTTGTTCTAAATCACTATCGTGGCGTAGGATACTATGAGCGTAGTGACTATTTTGGTGCCATTCGTCTGCCAAAGTTGAGTAGAGGTAGTGCCATGCGCCTTAATCTACACGCCACAGAGTCGCAGCAGGGAACTCTCGCCACTCAATACACCCTTGACACCCTTTTTATTGAGCGGACAAACATTGCTGTTTCGCTTGCTACACGCAACTATCGTCTGGGAGTTACCGCCTCAGCGACAAATATTATTGCTCAGGGGTGGGTGCTTAGTAGTGATATTGCTCTGCGTAGTGGTACCGATGCACACGTTAAGGGTGTGTTTACCAATGCAGCAACGGTAAATCTCGCACTCCACGGTCGTATAAATCAGAAGAGCGACATTCTGCTGGCACTGCTCTTCTCGCCCTCGGAGCGAGGGCACCGCAAAGCCTCTACAGCGCAAGCATTTGCCCTTGTAGGTGATAACTACTACAACCCCGCGTGGGGCTATCAGAGTTCAAAAATCCGCAATGCAAATACGATAAGCAGCGTTGCGCCAACAGCCCTACTATCATACAACCGAAAACTTAGCGATAAGCAGCACCTCAATCTTTCGCTTGCCACAACTGCCGGCAGTAACGCCTATAGTGGACTCGATTGGCTCAATGGCTCAACGCCTCTGCCGGATAACTACCGCTACCTGCCCGACTACTTTACTGACGCTATTACCGCCGATGCAGTGCGTGAGGCTTGGCAGAGGGGCGATAGTAGATATACGCAGATAAATTTTGATGAGTTGCATCGCAGAAATCGACTGCAAGAGTCGGCAATATATCTTATAAATCAGCGTGTTACGCGAATGTCTAATCTACAGGTCGCTGCAACTATTTCATACGCTCTATCGCAGAGTCTAAAGGTAAACTATGGTCTTCGTGCAGAGATAGACCGAGAGCGTAACTTCAAAAGGGTTAATGATCTGCTCTCAGGTGGCGAATTTGAGGATATAGACTTCTTTCTTGTTGATGATGATGCACAGAGTAATATGCTACAGAACAACCTGAATACCGCAGGTCGCACTGTGGGCGAGAGGGATCGTTATGGATACGATTATGCGATTAATGATATTAGCGCAATGTGCTTTGCCTCAGTGGATTATCTCCGCAAAAATCTGCATCTTGCAGCTTGGGCAACACTCGGCAATAGTACTATCTTTCGCCGAGGATATTTTCGTAAGGAGCTCTTTGCAGATAACTCTTATGGACGCTCCAAAGTACTAAATTTCGCCGATTGGTCAGCAAACTTTGCGGTTCAATACTTTCCCCACAAGAATCACCTGCTTGCAGCCTCTGTAATGGCACAATCTGCACCTGCTGATGGTGAGAATCTCTTTCTTCAGAGTCAGTACAATAACCGCACGGTCGATAGGCCTGTTAGCACGACACTGTTGGCTGCAGAGTTTAGGTATGAAGCCAATTTGGGTGAGTTCTCGCTCTACACAAACCTCTTTGCTCGCTATCACACTCGCCAGACCGAGGTGGCTCATATCTACTACGACGTAGCCTCAGAGTTTGCGGATGTCATCACCTCCGACCTCTCGACAGTAGCTATGGGGGCAGAGGTAGAGGCTCGCTATAACCTTGATAAACATTGGCATTTCGCCCTTGGTGCAACTGTGGGTAGATTTCGCTATGCCGGCAAGCCTACCGTTACCGTCTATGCCGATAGAGATAACCGACTTCTTGCTACCGATACATTGCAGAGTGTTGGCGCACTTCGCACAGGAAAGAGCCCTGAGCTGAGCCTATTTGCAGAGGCGGGGTATTATAATAGGGGTTGGAGCGCAACAATTGCTGGTCAGTATCACGCTATGCGCTACGCCTCCCCATCACTTCTTCGCCGCACAGAGAGCGTGCTGAGCCATACAACATCAGATATTGAGCGCCAGAGCCTTATGAAGCAGGAGTCACTGCCCTCAGCCTTTAGCCTTGACCTTAAACTCTCTAAAAGCATCTACCTCAACCGCTTTGACCGCCGAATATATAACGCCACTACCGCCACCCGCTTTATTGACCGCTATCCGCGCTCTAAGATTACAATCTTTGTGGCGATAAACAACTTGCTGGGAAGCAATGATATTATCTATCGCGCCTACGAAACCTCCCGCATCCGCAAACGCTACAGCTGGGAGAACTTCACCGCCACTCCATTCCCAAACTACTACCTCTATGCCTATCCACGCACCTATCTATTGCAGATAAGGTTTAGCTTCTAACAATAAAGGTGTATCCAAATGAGGACTATCCTTTTTCGGCGGTGAAATACTATTCACCGCCGATTTTGTTTATTTACATTAGGTTAGGCTGTTGCGTTGTGAAACGACTTTTTATGCAAAAACTGCTTAAACTCTATTTCTACCCTTTTGCGTGTAGTCTTCTATGTAGTATAAATTAAGTATAATTAAGATATAATATGCTAAATTATTTGGTGGTCTAAAAAATTAGACCTATATTTGCATAGACAAAACAAATACTGCTATGCCTACAATTTTTGAAATTTTCGGACTGCGTTTCTTTTTCTACTCTGATGAGCACCTGCCTATCCACGTTCATATTGAGTATGGAGGTAACGATGCAAAGGTTGAGATTGCGACTCGCAAGGTTGTTCAAAATCGAGGATTGAAGCCACGAGAGTTGAAAAAAGCAACACAGTTGAT